>NZ_CP025611.1:0-235000 GCF_002868735.1 Niveispirillum cyanobacteriorum
CTTGTCCACCATTACCTGCGAGGGTTCGCGCAGACCGTTTTCGGGACTTGGTTCGATGGTGACGCGGAAGTCCGGGTCATCGGCCCGTTGGCTGGTGATCTGGCAGATAATGACGGGTGCATGCGTTCCAGGAAATACATCGGTTTGGACGATTATGGCTGGCCTGGGCGTGCCATCTTCCCCGGTGACGGCAACAACAATGACGTCACCGCGTTTTATCGAATTCGGTTGCCCGTTCGATCCAGTCCAGCGCATCCTGTTCGTCTGCGGGCGACAGGCGCGCGACCTGCAAGGCCAAGCGGTGCCTGATATCGGCGATACGCGTGTCCGGCACAACGAGGCGCACTTCGCGCAAGCCCCGCGCGTTGTCGCTTCCTCATCTCCTTCATCCGTTCGGCTGCACTGGCAATAGCTGACGCTTTCCGTCACGCATTACGTAAACTTAACGCGTGACGGCCCTAGAACCACCCTTAGTCCGCGAACACTTCATCCACGCTTTCAGCCCTGTCGGTGCCGGGGATGTTGGTCGGTCATAGCTCTTCTTTCGTCATAACTGAAGAGGTACCGTGAAAACTCCCTTTATGATGGCTCTTTCGCACCTTGCAGCTGTTAGCGGATGGATGACACTGGCCCTGTTCCACCAAAGGAGGGCGGGTTATGGCATTTCCAACTGCGGTTAACGGCCAGATCACGGATGCGGTGACGCAGGCCAACGTGAAGGTGACCGGCGAGGCGCGGCCATGGCGATGGGCAACCTCAATCAGACGATCGCCAACAATGTCGCGAAGGCAGAATCGCCGCCCGACCTTCCGCCACCGCGCCCGCTGAGACACTGTGAGCAACGGATCGACACGCGGGACATGCTGCTGGCCGCTGGTGCCGCTCTCGCCCTGGCCGGTAGTGGCTCGGTTGCCGCAGGGGCGCAACAGGGACAAGCATGTATGGATTTGATCGGTCGCATGATCGCGGTGCCCGCAAGCGGGATGAGTTGGCGTCCATCCTGCTGGAAGGCACCGGCGCCATGCCGGGGTGCCTGTCCTATATCGTCGCTGCCGACCCCACGAACCCCGATGCGCTGTGGATCACGGAGGCGTGGGACAGCAAGGATAGTCCACGCGGCAAGCCTGAAACTTCCGTCGGTTCAGGCGGCCATTGCCAGGGGCCGTCCCCTGATTGCCGGGTTTGACAGCCGCTCAGAGACCACGCCCCTGGGCGGCCATGGTCTGGTCAAGGCGGGTAGGGGCCCCGAAGAAGTGCTGGAACGCCAGATCGGTGCGCACTGCATATTCGTTCTCAAACGATAGGATGCGGCGGGCCCATTGCTTCTGGCTGTCCAGCACCTTCTGAAAGAAGGGATCGGCCGACTTTGCAGCGATCACCTTGTCCAGGCGGCGAGCTGCGCCAACAGGACGCTGTCGGGTGTCTTGACGACGTTTACGCCCTCGGCCTTCAGCGCCTCCAGATCGGCGGAATAGCGGTCCATGGCCTTCCAGGCCATGTCGGCGGATGATGCCTCTGCGGCAACGCGCAGGATGGTCTGCATCTCTTCGGGCAGACTGTCGTACCGCTTCTTATTAAAGATGATCTCGAACATCTCCGCGACTGGTGGTAGGAGCCGACCATATAGGTGCGGGTGACGTTCTGGAACCCCAGCGCCCGGTCGGAGGAGGGGTTGTTGAATTCCGCTCCGTCCAGCAGCCCCCGGTCCAGGGCCGGCACGATATCGCCCGCCCCATCACCGTGACGGCCACCCCATCTCGCGCGCCAGTTCGGCGGCCAGCCCCACGGTGCGGTAGCGCATGCCCTGCATATCTGCCGGCCCGGTGATTTCGCGTCGGAACCAGCCCAGCGGCTGGCTGGGCATGGGGCCGGTGAGAAAGCCGACAAGGTCGAGCTTCAGCACCTGCTGCACCAACTCGTCATAAAGCGCCTGACCGCCGCCATATTTCACCCAGCCCAGCACATGGTCGGCCTTCCAGCCCAGCGCCGGGGGCGTGCCGAACAGGGAGAAGGCAGGGTGGCGGTTATACCAATAGGCGGTAACGCCGTGCCCACCATCCAGTGTGCCCTTCACCACCGCGTCCTGCAATTGCAGCGGCCCGACCACGGCACCCGATGGCAGCATGTCCAGGCGCAGCCGCCCACCCGCCAGCTTGTTGACCAGACTGGCATAATCGCCGGCGAATTCATGGAAGATGTCGCGGGCGGGCCATGTGGATTGGAAGCGGAGGCTGACCGTCTGCGCACGCGAGACATTGGCATGGCGATGCCCGCCACCGCAATGCCGGCGGCGGCCCCGCCCGCCCCCGTGATGAAGCGCCGCCGTGAGGCCCGTTCCGGCGTCTCTGCCGCTGCCGTCGCTGGGCATTGGATGGGCTGCTTCATGCGGCGGAACCTCCCGGCTTAACTCCTTTGATGGCGGGGATGGTAAACGCGAAGCGTGCCGCGTTCAAATTCCCGTGCATCGCACAAATGAATCTCGCGACTGCACAGTCGACCTGACCGAAAGAACCATCTCGAAAGGATGGTTAACGGGTGGTCCCGCGCGAATTTGCCCATCCGTGGGATGGGGGAATTATGGTAGGGTGACCTATTGCTTTCGTTTGGAGTCTTTCGACAGTGACCGTGCCCACCGATACCGGACGCAATCCTGCGCGCCCTGCCGCCGACACGATGGCGGACGACAAGATCCAGTACAGCACCATGATCCCCTTCATATTGGTCCATATTGCGTGCTTCGGCGCCATCTGGACCGGTGTGGCCTGGGAACATGTGGTTCTCGCCCTGGTCCTGTACGGCGCCCGCATGTTCGGCATCACGGGTGGGTATCACCGTTACTTCTCCCACCGCTCCTACAAGACGGGCCGGGTGGTGCAGTTCCTGCTGGCCTTCCTCGCGCAAAGTTCGGCCCAGCGTGGGGCGCTGTGGTGGGCGGCGACGCATCGCCATCACCATAAATATTCCGACACGGAACATGATGTGCACTCGCCCCGCCATAAGGGCTTCTTCTATTCGCACATGGGCTGGATCTTCACGGAAAAGCACAATGGGGCGGATTACAAGACCATCGGCGACCTG
The DNA here is from genome assembly GCF_002868735.1 of Niveispirillum cyanobacteriorum. Classification (GTDB taxonomy): domain Bacteria; phylum Pseudomonadota; class Alphaproteobacteria; order Azospirillales; family Azospirillaceae; genus Niveispirillum; species Niveispirillum cyanobacteriorum. Next base: position 3,079 of record NZ_CP025611.1, read on the forward strand.
ACGAAATTCCCGGAACTGGTCTGGCTGGATAAATACTACTATCTGCCGCCGGTCCTGCTGGGCTTTGCCACCTGGGCCTTGTTCGGCTGGGGCGGTCTGGTCGTCGGCTTCCTGTGGAGCACGGTGGCGCTCTACCATGCCACCTTCTGCATCAATTCGCTGGCCCATGTGCTGGGCCGTCCGCGTTACCTGACGGGCGACGACAGCCGCAACAACTGGGCACTGGCCATCGCCACTATGGGCGAGGGCTGGCACAACAACCACCATCACTATCAATCGGCGGCCCGTCAGGGCTTCCGCTGGTGGGAGATCGACACCTCCTATTACATCATCAAGGCCATGCAGGCCGTGGGTCTGGTCTGGGACGTGCACGAGCCGCCGGCATCAGTGGTCCGCAACGAACAGCGCCTGGGCACCAAGGTGATTGAGGCCGCCGCCGCGCAGCTGGCCGCCAGCTTCCAGGTGGAAAAGCTGACCCAGCAGGTGCGTGAGGCCCTGGCCCATACGCCCACCCTGGCCGAAATTGAGGAACGAGTGCGTCAGGCCCGTGATCAGGCCAAGGTCCGGGTGGAGGCGCTGGTCGCCAATATCCACCTGCCGCATTTGCCGACCACTGATGAACTGCGTCAACGCGCATCGAACATGTTCGTCCGTACCCCCAGCATGGATGACATTGTGGAGCGTGCGCGCCAGATCCTCGTGGCCAATATCTGCACACGTCTGGCCGCCGTTCCGGCCTGATTGCCCAGGATGGAGTACATGGCCGGCGCCGTCGGTGCCGGCCATCACAATTGTTCCCTATGGGTGCTGCATATCCGACCCGTTGAATTACCTCGGGCTTTCCCCTTCCCTTCGCGGGTGCGGGACGTTAATTTACGTCCCTAGGGGCGCCTTTCGACGATATGGATTTATGAACATGACCCGTTTTACCACCAGCCTGCTGCTTTCCGCAGCGCTGATCGCCGCGCCGGCAACGGCCCTGGCCCAGTCGACCACGGCCGCCCCGGCTGCTGATGCTCCGCGCGTCACCGGTGCCGCCGCCGGCGCCAACAAGGCCTCTTTCTTCGCCTCCGGTAACCTGATCCCGCTGGCCGGTGTTGCCGCTGTGGCGGCTGCTGGCGTTATCGCCGCGACCGTTGGCGGTGGTGATGATGAAAGCGGCCCGCCGGTCGCCACCAGCACCACGACCTCGACGACGACGGCCACCTCGACCCGCTAACTGGTCGGGCCGTTACAGGTCTGGAAGCCCCGCCATCCCCGGATGGCGGGGCTTTCTTGTTTTGTGATGCCGGGTTAGGAACAAGCCATGGAACAGACTGCCGATCTTGAGATTTTCGTGGTGACGACGCCCGGCCTGGAACCCGCCTTGTGCGCGGAGATGCAGGAGAAGGGCTTCGCCAAGCCGGTCATGGCCAAGGGCGGTGTCACGACGCATGGCCCCTGGTCAGAGGTCTGGCGCGCCAATCTGGAACTGCGCGGCGGTGCCCGCGTCCTCGCCCGCATCGGGTCCTTCCGCGCCATGCATCTGGCACAGTTGGACAAGCGTGCGCGCAAGTTCCCCTGGGGCGACGTGCTGCGCGCCGATGTGCCGGTGCGGGTGGAGGCCAGTTGCAACAAGTCGCGAATCTATCATGCCGGTGCCGCCGCCCAGCGCATCGCCAAGGCCATTGCGGAGGAGTTGGGCGCCCCCATCACCAAGGATGCCGAACTGGTGGTGAAGGCGCGCATCGATGATGATCTCTGCACCTTTTCCATCGATACCTCGGGCGAGGCGCTGCACAAGCGCGGCTATAAGGAGGCCGTGAACAAGGCGCCGATGCGGGAGAATCTGGCCGCCATGTTCCTGCGCCAGTGCGGATACACCGGCACGGAACCGGTGGTCGACCCCATGTGCGGTTCCGGCACCTTCGTGATTGAGGCGGCAGAGATCGCCGCCGGCCTGCATCCCGGCCGCGCCCGGCCCTTTGCTTTTGAACAGCTGGCCAGCTTCGATGCCGCAACCTGGGCCACCCTGCGCGGCACGCCCACCGCCGCCGACACGCACCTGCGCTTTTATGGCAGCGACCGCGACGCCGGGGCCGTGAAGATGAGCACGGCCAATGCGGAGCGGGCGGGCGTGGGCGCCATCACGACGTTCCGCGCCCATGCCATCAGCGACCTGGAACCGCCCGAAGGCCCCCCCGGCCTCGTCATCGTCAACCCGCCCTATGGCGGCCGCATCGGCGATACCCGACAGCTCTACGGCCTCTACGGCGCCTTCGGCAAAACCATGCTGAACCGCTTCAAGGGCTGGCGCGTCGGCGTGATCACCAACGAGGCGGCGCTGGCCAAGGTCACGGAACTTCCCTTCCTGCCCACCCTGCCGCCTGTGTCGCATGGCGGGTTGCCAGTGACGCTCTATCGGACGGGGGTGTTGGGGGGAGTTTGACGCAGGAGCGGGCTGGCGGTACCGGTTTGATTGCCTGTGGCTGCTCGTGTCAGGCTGCCCCCTGACCGCAACCAAGATGGGCAGACGATCCCAAGGCTGTGCTATGATAGCCCCGTTTCAAAAGAGGGAAACGTTTGCATGAGCGAAAATCTCTATGAGACGGATTTCTACGCTTGGGCCAACCAGCAAGCGGCATTGCTGCGGGCCGGCAAGCTGTCAGCGGCGGATATTGAGCATATTGCTGAGGAAATTGAGAGCATGGGCAGGACGGAGAAGCGGGAACTGGTCAGCCGTTTGACCGTGCTTCTCCTGCATTTGCTGAAATGGCAGTTCCAGCCTGGATTGAGGTGCAATAGCGGGCGGCTGACGGTCAAGGAACAGCGGTACCGACTGTCCGACCATCTGGCCGACAACCCCAGCCTCAATGCCCGCCTCCCGGAGGCCATCTGCAATGCCTACCGCCTTGCCCTGGTAGAGGCAGAGCGGGAAACCGGCCTGCCCGAAACGACCTTCCCGGTTGAGTGCCCCTGGTCCTTTGATCAGCTTTCAAGCCCGTCATTCTGGCCGGATCAGCACTAAGCGGCTTCGGTCCCGCCTGCGCCTGAGTTTCTCGTTGCCGGTTATGGCTTTGTGCCCAGCGCCGTTGGCAGGCCAGACGCCCCAATGCCCGGCCTCGTCAACCCTCCCTATGGCGACCGCATTGGTGACACGCGACAGCTCTACGGCCACTAAGGCGCCTTCGGCAAAACCATGCTGAACCGCTTCAAGGGCTGGCGCGCCGGCGTGCTCACCAACGAGGCGGCGCTGGCCTAGGTGACGGAACTGCCATTCCTGCCGACCCTGCCCCCGTGTCGCATGGCGGGCGGCCGGTGACGCTGTATGGTGCTGAACTATAGTAAAATTCATATAGATTTTAGTAAATCACTTTTTATACCCTGTTGCTGGGGCTTGGATAGTAAGTAATGACCAATCTCCTGGAGCGCGAGGGCTAAATTTGATTGCATTATTGAGTTTCAATCCTGATCCGCCTTCATCGGTTTTAATAATAAGAAAATCAGGTATAAGTTTAACGGCTTCACCAATAAAATTTTTTATTTTTTCATCTGGAATGAAGATGCCAGATTTAAATGACAAAAACTCATCAATAATGTCCACCAGAGTTGCATCTCCATCATTAACTCTATTACTATTTTTAAATATAATGTCCTGAAATGGTTTAGTTACGGGAAATCCGTCGCCGTACTTTGTATTTTCTGAATGATTCCAAATAACATAGTATATCCACTTTTGACCGAAATCTATTGAATAGGAAAACAACCTAGCAAGAGACTCATACTGGGTGTGGGTCTCTTGCAGTTCAGTTTTATGTAGCAGTCTTCTGAAATTTTCCCATGAATTTTGATTATATTTATTCTTTATATTTTCGATATATGTAGACATACATTTTGCACGATCAACTGCCTCTTTCTTGAGTAGATCTATTCTTTCACGATTTTGTTCCTCTATTTCTCCTTTTTCCACTTTATCTGATGCCTTTTCTTTATCTTTAACACGCCCCTTCACGAGATGATTAACGGAGAAGGCTGCCGTTTTGTGGGCTGACTTTGCTTGAAATACAATCAATCTATAGCCGCCCTCTCTTTTTTCGCCACAACTACATTTTTTTAGGTCTGACTTACACCTATTGCAAAATGGTAGGGTTAACGCGAAATCCGTACCCAACCTACTTTCATGACTGCCAGAATGGCCCCAGCCGATTTCAGGTGCAATCACCTCTGATTGTGAGTAAGAAGCTGCAAAAACCCAAGAAAATAACGACGTCGACAAATGCCCCATGAAACTTGCAGTATGCGTTTCTTCGTCTAGATTTGATCTTGTGGAGGTCCAGAATGTCTCGAATATAGCCTGAACAAACGCACACCCCATCAAATCACTACTAGAAATATTGCCTATATTTTCATCTACCTTAAATTCGTATAATTTAGAACCACCCGATAATGATTCGATTTTGTAATTCATACTGCCCTTGAGTAAATTCAATATTGATGTCATTTTAAAGTCCCCGATTCCAAGCTGCGATCGAATTTTATTATTAAATCAACAGGCTTTTGCAAGATTAAATGCCGTTAACCGCCAAACGCAAAAAGCCCCGCTGGTCACCAGCGGGGCTTTTTTGATGATCGCTTGGCGTCCCCAAGGGGATTCGAACCCCTGTTACCGCCGTGAGAGGGCGGTGTCCTAGGCCTCTAGACGATGGGGACTAGAGCCGTGCGAGGCGCGCTTTCTATGCGAAAGGGCCGGGGGTGATCAAGCGGTTTTTTCACCCCCGGTCCATTTTTCTGTCATCAACGTATGGCCCAGCCGATCAGGGCTTTGGCCTCTGCTCCGTCCCAATGCGCGGCGCCGGCCAGACGGCCAACTTCGCGCCCCTCGGCATCGACCAGGATCGACAAGGGCAGGCCTTCCTTCAGGGGGAAGGCCTTCATGCTGGTCATCTTCTGGTCCAGATAGATGGGCAGGGATTTGATGCCCGCCTTCTCAAAAAACGGCCCGACCTCGTTCATGCCACCCCGGTCCACGGAGATGGCGACGACCTGGAACTTGTCACCGCCAAGGTCGGCCTGCAACCGGTCCAGCGCCGGCATTTCGCGGATACAGGGCGCGCACCAGGTGGCCCAGAGATTGATCAGCAGCGCCTTGCCCTTGAAGGACGCCATATCGACCGGGTTGCCATCCTTGTCGGTGATGGTCATGGGCGGCAGGGCAGGGCGGTCGGGGCTGGCCACGAAGGGGCGTGCCTCCCCTTGGAAAACCGGCATGGCGGCGGGGGTTGCCGGGGCTTCGGCGGTGGTTGCGGGGGCCGCCGCCGGTGTGGCCGGCGCGGAACTTTCCTTCTTCTCGCCGCAGCCCCCCGTTACGAGAATTGCTGTACCCACGGCCACGATTGTTGCGATGCGTCGGAAAATCGCCATTCTGCCCTCTATCGAACTTTGTGCGACAGAGTTCGTGCCCGACGGCCCCGCCGTCAACCCCGCAAACCGACGCAGAATGACGATGACCGAGAAAACCGCCCAGAAAGCCGCCGCCGGAACCGACGCCAACGCGCTGTGGGGCGGGCGATTTGGCTCTGGTCCCGCCGCCATCATGCAGCAGATCAACGCCTCCATCGGCTTTGACCAGAAACTGTGGGCGCAGGATATTGCGGGATCGAAGGCGCACGCCACCATGCTGGCAGCCCAGGGCATCATCTCTGTTGGGGACTGCGACGCCATCCTGTCCGGCCTGGATCAGGTTGCGGCAGAGATTGCCGAGGGCCGTTTCACCTTCACGGTGGAGAATGAGGATATCCACATGAATGTGGAATCCCGCCTGAAGGAGATCATCGGGGAGCCGGCGGGTCGTCTGCACACCGCGCGGTCGCGCAATGATCAGGTGGCGACCGATTTCAAGCTGTGGGTGCGCGACGCGTTCGACCGGCTGGACAAGGATTTGCAGGCGCTGCAGGCAGCCCTGATCGACCGCGCGGAACAGTTCCCGGACCTGATCATGCCGGGCTTCACGCATTTGCAGACGGCACAACCCGTTACCTTCGGCCACCATCTGCTAGCCTATGTGGAAATGCTGGGCCGTGACCGGGCGCGCATGCGCGATGCCCGCGCGCGGCTGAATGAATGCCCGCTGGGGTCTGCCGCGCTGGCCGGCACCCCCTATCCCATTGACCGCGACGCCACGGCGGCGGCCCTGGGCTTTGACCGGCCCACGGCCAATTCGCTGGACGCTGTGTCCGACCGCGATTTCGCGCTGGATTACCTGGCCGCCGCCAGCATCTGCGGCACGCATCTGTCGCGTCTGGCCGAAGAGATTGTGATCTGGTGCACCAGCCAGTTCCGCTTCATCCGCCTGACCGATGCCTTTACCACCGGCAGCTCCATCATGCCGCAGAAGCGCAACCCCGACGCCGCCGAACTGGTCCGGGCCAAGGTGGGCCGCGTCATCGGCGCCCTGAACGGGCTGCTGATCGTGATGAAGGGTCTGCCGCTGGCCTATTCCAAGGATATGCAGGAAGACAAGGAACCGGTCTTCATGGCGGATGAGACCCTGGCTTTGTGTCTGGCGGCCACCACCGGCATGATCCGCGACCTGACGCCCGATCCGGCCGCTATGCGCCGCGCGGTGGAGGCCGGGTTCCCCACGGCCACCGACCTTGCCGACTGGCTGGTCCGGTCCCTGGGCGTGCCGTTCCGCGATGCCCACCACATCACGGGCCGCATCGTGAAGCTGGCGGAGGAGGCGGGGACGGGTCTGGCCGAGGTGCCGCTGGACAAGATGCAGGCGGTGCATGCCGGCATCACCGACGCCGTCTATGGCGTGCTGACCTTGGAAGCGTCGGTCAACAGCCGCACCAGCTTTGGCGGCACCGCCCCGTCGCGCGTTCGTGCGGCGGTGGAAGCCGCCAAGGCGCGGTTCCTGTAACCCGCCCCGGAAGGAGCAAGCCCATGCGCAAAGCCATCCTTTTCGTTGCCCTTCTGGCGCTGGCCGGGTGCGGGATGAAACCGCATTTCCCCAAGGCCCCGCCGGGCAGCCCGCCGCCCAAGACCTATCCCGATCCGGCCAGCGATCCGAAGCCGGTCCCCCCTTCTTCTGAGAAGCCGCAACAATGACCTGCTTCCCCGTTCCCGGTTTCCACTACACCGACGGCGCGCTGCATGCCGAGGGTGTGGCCCTGTCTGCCATCGCCGCCGCGGTCGGCACACCCACCTATGTCTATACGACAGAGGGGCTGACCGCCGCGTGGCGCGCCTATGCCGACGCCTTTGCCGGCCAGGATGTCACCATCTGCTACGCGTTGAAGGCCAATTCCAATCTGGCCGTCATCCGCACCCTGGCGCAGCTGGGGGCCGGCGGTGACGTTGTGTCGGTGGGGGAGATGCGCCGCGCGCTGGCCGCCGGCATTCCCGCCGATAAGATCGTGTTCTCCGGCGTGGGCAAGACGCGGGATGAACTGGTCGCGGCGTTGAAGGCCGGTATCCACCAGATCAATGTGGAAAGCCTGCCCGAGTTGGAGGTTCTGTCGGCGGTTGCCGTGGAACTGGGCGTCGATGCCCCCATCGCCATCCGCATCAATCCCGACGTTGATGCCGAAACCCATGGCAAGATCGCTACGGGCCGCAAGGAGGACAAGTTCGGCATCGATTTCGCCCATGCGGGAGAGGCCTATGCCCGCGCCATGGCGCTGCCCGGTATCAATCCGGTCGGCATTGCGGTCCATATCGGGTCCCAGCTTTTGAAGACCACGCCGTTCCGCAAGGCGTTCGGTAAGCTGGCCGAACTGGTGCGTGATCTGAAGGCCCACGGCGTGCCGTTGAGCCGTATTGACCTGGGCGGCGGTCTGGGTGTGCCGTATAAGCCGGAAGATCAGGCCCCCGATTACCCCGCCTATGCCAAGGCCATTGCCGAGACGGTGGGCGGCCTGGGTTGCCATGTCACGCTGGAACCGGGCCGGTCGCTGGTGGCCGCTGCCGGCCTGCTGCTGACCCGGACCATCTTTGTGAAGGAAGGGTTGCACCGCCGCTTCCTGATCGTCGATGCCGCCATGAATGATCTGGTGCGCCCGGCCATGTATGAGGCCTGGCACACGGTCATCCCTGTGGCACAGCCGGCGGCGGATGCCGTGTTGGCGGATGCCGACATTGTCGGCCCGGTTTGCGAAACGGGGGACACGTTTGCCCGCCTGCGCCCCATGCCGCCCGTGGCGCCGGGCGATCTGCTGGCCTTTTTGACCGCGGGTGCCTATGGCGCCGCCATGTCTTCGACATATAATTCCCGTCCATTGGTGGCCGAGGTTCTGGTGTCGGGCGCGAAATTCGAGGTGGTCCGCCGCCGCCCCAGCTTCGAGGACAGCCTGACGCTGGAGCAGATGCCCGATTGGCTCTCCCCTTAAGCGGTGAAAGCGGGGTAGGCTGTCGGCCAGACATGTAAGGTGTGAACGACAGATGCCTCCCCGCCCGACCCCGCCCCGTGATCCCGGCCAGCGCGCCGCCGGCCAGAGTCCCGCCCGGACGTTGGCCGCGCGGCTGCGGTCGCTGCTGGGCCGGTATCGGGTGGGATCGGTGCCGGTCCTGGCCAGGGCGCCCCTGCCGGGCGATAGTGGCAGCCGGCCCCTGAAACTGGCCCGCGCCATCCTGTGGTGGGAGGCGCTTTGGCCCCCATTCTGGCGACCCTTGTCGATGCTGGGCCTGTTCCTGGCCGTGGCCTGGATGGGCCTGTTTGTGCATCTGTCGCCCTGGCTGCATGTGCCGCTGCTGCTGCTCATGCTGGGCGGGGTCGGTTACCTGATACGGGAAGGGCTGCGGTCGCTGCACCTGCCGACGGAGGCGGACGCCCGTCGCCGCCTGGAACGTGACAGCCGGCTGGCACACCGACCGCTGTCGCAATTGCAGGATGGCATTGCCGGCGGGGCCGGCGATCCGCTGGCCCACGCGCTGTGGCGGCTGGCGCAGGAACGGGCGAAGGGGCAGTCGCGGGATTTGCGCGTCGGCCTGCCCGACAGCAATCTGACGAGCCGGGACCCCTGGGCTCTGCGCGTCGCTGTTGCTTTGCTGATGGTGGTGGGGGCGACGGTCGGCTGGGGCGACCTGGGCGGGCGCACGTTGAGTGCTTTTGTGCCGGCCGTGGGGCTGGGGGGGGTGTTCACGCCCACCCGTCTGGATGCCTGGGCCACGCCGCCGGATTATACCGGGCAACCGCCGGTGTTTCTGACGGGCCTGAAACCCGCCAATGCGGCCGATGGCGGGACGGAAGAGGGGGAGGAGAAGCCCCTGTTCCTGCCGGCGGGGACCAAGCTGGTGGTGCGGCTTGACGGCGGGCTGGGCACGCCGACCTTACGCGCCAACAACCAGGATGTGGATTTCCAGCCTGTGGCCGGTGGTGGTCATCAGGTGGAACTGGCCCTGACGGAGGGGGAAGGCGTCTCTGTGCGGCAGTTCGGGCGGGAGGTGGCCTCCTGGCCCATCCGTCTGATCCCCGATCAGCCGCCGGGCATCGCGTTTCGCACCCCGCCGGCGGCCACGGAACGCAATGCGCTGCGCATCGATTATACCGGGGCCGATGATTACGGCATCCATGCCGTCACGGCGACGGTGACGCTGGCGACCGACCTGCCGATGGGCATCGACAAGACGCCCTTTGATCTGCCCCTGCCTGTCCCGGCCAAGAACAAGCGGGAGATTACGGGCACTGGCTATCACGATCTGTCGGGCCATCCCTGGGCCGGGATGCCTGTGACCGTCCGCCTGCGCGCCACCGATGGCGCCGGGCAGGTGTCGCAGAGTGCCGAACAGGCCATCACCCTGCCGGAGCGGCATTTCAACCACCCCGTGGCCCGCGCCATCATCGAACAGCGCAAGACCCTGATCCTGATGGGTGACACGGTGCGCCCGCTGGTGGGCCGTGCCCTGCATGACCTGTCGGTCAATCTTGACGGCTATGGCGGCGATCCGCTGGCCTTCCTGGCGCTGCGCAGTGCGGTGGGCCGCCTGATGCGCAATGCCGGGCCGGATACGGTGCCCAGTGCTATCGCCATGCTGTGGGATGTGGCCCTGCGTATCGAGGATGGGAACCTGTCGCTGGCGGAGCGCGAGTTGCGCGATGCGCAGAAAGCACTAATGGACGCGCTGGACCGCAACGCCCCGGCGGAAGAGATCGACCAGGCCATGCAGCGGCTGGAGCAGGCCATGCGCGATTTCATGGATGCGCTGGAACAGCAGGAAGCCAAGAATCCTCAGGCCCAGAATCAGCCCCAGAATCAGGGCGAACCCGACCCCAATGCCCAGTCCATGAGCCGGGACGAGGTGGAGGAGATGGTGCGCCAGATGCGCGATCTGGCCGCGTCTGGCAACCACGAGGCAGCGCGCGAGATGCTGTCGCAGCTTCAGCAGATGATGGAAAATCTTCAAAACGGGCAGCCGCAGCAGCAACAGGACGCAGAGGCGAACCAGCAGGGTCAGGCACTCGCCGAACTGAACCAGAAGCTGCGAGATGTGCAGAAGCAGCAACAGCAGCTTATGGATGACACCTTCACCCGTCAGCAGGAACAATTTGACGGGGCCGGGGAGCTGCCCCCCAACCAGATGCCGGGCCTGTCCATGCCCAACCGCCAGGGGCGCCGCCCCGGTGACCAGGGCGCGCAGCCGGGTAAGGCGGATGCCCATGCCGGCGCCATGGCCGGGCGTCAGGAAGAGTTGCGCGGCGAGTTGGGCGATATCATGCGCCGGCTGGGTGAGATGGGCGGCGACATCCCCCGTCCCCTGGGTCGGGCCGAACGCGCCATGAAAGAGGCCACCGACGCCCTGCGCAGCGGTGCACCAGATCAGGCCGTGGCCTCTCAGGGGGAGGCGCTGGAACAGCTGCAGCAGACGCTGAAATCCATGCAGGAACAGATGGCCAAGGCCAGCCCCGGACAGGCCGGCGGCCAGCGTAACCGCACCGGGCGGCAGCAGGGCCGCGACCCATTGGGCCGTCCGCTGCCCGGTTCCGGCACCCTGGACGGCGAAGAGGTTAAAATCCCCGCCGAGGCCGACATGCAGCGCGCCCGCCAGATTCTGGAGGAACTGCGTCGCCGGGCCGGGGAACAGAACCGGCCCAAGGCGGAGCGGGACTATATCGACCGTCTGCTGGACCGGTTCAAACGTTATTGAGGGCCAACAGTCTCGACATCACGGCCCTGTTGCGCCATGTTCCGGGGCCTAGAACACAGCCGGAACGACAGGCCGCCCCATGCCGACCGACAGCGCCCCCAGCACCGCCCTTCCGCCGGCCGACGGCACGCCGCTTTATCTGGTGGATGGGTCGGGCTTCATCTTTCGGGCCTATCACGCGCTGCCGCCGCTGAACCGGCCCGACGGGACGCCGGTGAATGCCGTCATGGGCTTTACCAATATGCTGATGCGGCTGCTGGCAGAACTGAAGGCCGATGCGGTGGCCATCATCTTTGACAGCAAGCGCCTGAATTTCCGCAATGAATTCTATCCCGACTACAAGGCGCACCGGCCCGAGCCGCCGGAGGATCTGCGGCCCCAGTTCGCGATCATCCGCGAGGCGGTGGAGGCCTTCAACCTGCCGCGCATCGAGCTGGAAGGGTATGAGGCCGACGACCTGATCGCCACCTACGCCCGGCAGGCCCGTGCCCAGGGACGGCCCGTCACCATCGTGTCGTCGGACAAAGACCTGATGCAGCTTGTGGATGACGGCATCCGCATGCTGGACCCGATGAAGAACAAGATGATCGGGCCGGATGAGGTGTTTGAGAAGTTCGGCGTCGCCCCCGACAAGGTGGTGGATGTCCAGGCCCTGGCCGGCGACAGCGTCGATAATGTCCCTGGCGTGCCCGGTATCGGCATCAAGACAGCGGCCCAACTGATCACCGAGTACGGCTCTCTGGAGGCGCTGCTGGAGCGGGCGGGGGAGATCAAGCAGGCGGGCCGCCGGCAGAAGCTGATCGAAAATGCCGACCTTGCCCGCATCTCCAAGCGGCTGGTGAAGCTGGAAGAGAATGCGCCGGTGCCGGTGCCGGTGGAAGAGTTGAAGGTGCGGGAGCCGGATGTGAACCGGCTGCTGTCCTGGCTGGGTGTACAGGGGTTCCGGTCGATCATCGCCAAGGTGAAGGCCGAAATCGCCGCCGACGGCACCCTGGCCGATGGGGCCGCCCTTCATGCCGCCGCCGGGGACGGCGGTGAACAGCAGCGCCGCGACCTGCGCGCCGCCCTGGACGGCCGGTCCTATGCCCCCTCTGCCGCCCCTGCAGTGGTGCGGGCCGATGCGCATATTCCCCGTCCCGACAAGGTGGAGCATGTCCTTGTCGATACGGAGGAGGCGCTGGCCGCCTGGGTGGCAGAAGGTTTGGAAGCCGGTGTCGTTGCCGTCGATACGGAGACCGATGGCCTGACCCCGATGCGCGCCAGTCTGGTGGGCATCTCCCTGTCCACCCGTCCGGGCCGTGCCTGCTACATCCCCGTGGCCCATATCGATCCATCCACGCCCAAGGAAGGGGCGGGGGGACTGGATTTCGGCGATGGCGCGCCGCCGCCCAAACAGGTGCCGCTGACCCGCGCTCTGGACATCCTGAGGCCGCTGCTGGAACATCCGGGCGTGCTGAAGGTCGGGCACAATATTAAGTTTGACCTTCAGATGTTCGCCAAGCATGGCGTCACGGTCGCGCCCATCGACGACACGATGTTGCGCTCCTACGTCATTGGCGGTGGGCGGCATGGCCATGGCATGGACGAACTGGCGCAGCGCCATCTGGGCGTCACCACCATCTCCTTTGATGAGGTGACGAGGACTGGCAAGAGCCGCATCACCTTTGACCGTGTACCGCTGGATAAGGCCACGGCTTATGCGGCTGAGGATGCGGATATCACCCTGCGCCTCTGGCATGTGCTGCGCCATGACGTGCTGGCCGACCGGATGGTGACGGTTTACGAGACCATTGAGCGTCCCCTGGTGCCCGTGGTGGCGCGGATGGAGATGGAGGGCGTGCTGGTCGACAGGCAGGTCCTGAAGGAACTGTCCAACGATTTTGCCAAGCGGCTGGTGGAGCTGGAGGCAGAGATCCATGTCCTGGCCGGTCGCACCTTCAATGTCGGCAGCCCCAAGCAGCTGGGCGAGATTCTGTTCGACGAGATGAAGCTGTCGGGCGGCAAGAAATCCGCCAAGACCGGCGCCTGGTCCACCGACAGTTCGGTGCTGGAGGAACTGGCCGACCTGGGCATTCCCATCTGCCAGAAGGTCATGGACTGGCGGCAATTCGCCAAGCTGAAATCCACCTACACGGATACGCTGGGCGAACAGATCAATCCCGGTACGGGCCGTGTCCATACCAGCTTTGCCCTGGCCGCGACCTCTACCGGCCGCCTGTCCTCGACCGATCCCAACCTGCAGAACATTCCAATCCGCACGGAAGAGGGACGGAAAATCCGCCGCGCCTTCGTGGCCGCCCCCGGCAACCGCATTATGTCCGTGGATTACAGCCAAATCGAATTGCGCATCGTCGCGGAAATGGCGGGCATCCCGGCCCTGCAACAGGCCTTCCGCGATGGCATCGACATCCATGCCATGACGGCGAGCCAGGTGTTCAATGTGCCGCTGGATCAGATGACCTCGGAAATCCGTCGCCGGGCCAAGGCCATCAATTTCGGCATCATCTATGGCATTTCCAGCTTCGGCCTGTCACGGCAGTTGGGCATTGCCGCAGGCGAGGCCGGGGCCTTCATCAAGGCCTATTTCGAACGCTTCCCGGAGCTTCAGGCCTATATGGAAAAGACCAAGGCCGAGGCGGCACGAGACGGCTATGTCCGCACCCTGCTGGGCCGCAAATGCTGGATCCAGGGCATCCAGGAAAAGGGTGCACGCAAGTCCTATGCCGAGCGTCAGGCCATCAACGCCCCTATTCAGGGCACCGCCGCCGATATCATCAAGCTGGCCATGATCAAGCTGCCGGGGGCGCTGGCGGATGCCGGTCTGAACGCCCGCATGCTTTTGCAGGTGCATGACGAATTGCTGTTTGAGGTGCCGGAGGCGGAGGTGGAGGCGACATCCGCCCTGGTCCGCCAGGTGATGGAGGGGGCGGTGGATATCGGCATCCCCCTGGTCGCCGAAGCCGGCGTCGGCCTGTCCTGGGCCGAGGCACATTGATCAATCGAGACGATGATTTCCGTTTGAGGACAGGTTTATGACTCTTCGCCGCCTTGGCCGCACCGACCTGATGGTTCCCGCCCTCTGCCTGGGCACCATGACCTGGGGCCGGCAGAACAGCCCGGAGGAAGGCTTCGCCCAGATGGACATGGCGCTGGATCGCGGCCTGTTCTTCTGGGACACGGCGGAGATGTATTCCGCCCCGCCCATCGCCGCCACCTATGGCCGCACGGAAGAAATCATTGGCGACTGGTTCGCGCGCACGGGCCGCCGCAATGAGGTGCTGCTGGCCAGCAAGGTGGTGGGCGACGGGTCGGGAATGGATTATCTACGCGGTGGCAAGGCGCGGGCCGACCGGAAGAACATTGTGGAAGCGGTGGAGGCCAGCCTGAAGCGGCTGCGTACCGACCATATCGACCTGTATCAGTTGCACTGGCCTGACCGGCAGGCCGACCGCTTTGGCCGCACCGTGGCCCATCCGGCCGCCCAGCCGGGTGAGGTGCCGATTGAGGAGACGCTTTCCGTCTTCGCCGACCTGATCAAGGCCGGCAAAATCCGGCATGTCGGGGTATCGAACGAAACGCCCTGGGGCACCATGCGCTATGTCGCGGCGGCTGACCATCTGGGGCTGCCCCGCATTGCCAGCATCCAGAACCCCTATTCCCTGCTGAACCGGACCTTCGAGATGGGGCTGTCGGAGGTGGCGCTGCGCGAGGATGTGTCGATGCTGGCCTATTCGCCGCTGGCCGCCGGCACCCTGACGGGCAAGTATCTGGATGGCGCGCTGCCGGCGGGATCACGCCGGACCGTGGATCATCGCAAGTCGCGCTACGACCTGCCGCGCGGTGATGCAGCGACGCGCGACTATCTTTCCATTGCTCGCGACCATGGTCTGGACCCCGCCGCCATGGCCATCGCCTTTGTCGTCTCCCGCTCCTTCGTGACCAGCACGATCATCGGGGCCACCAGTATGGACCATCTGAAGGTCGCCATTGATGCCGGGTCACTGACCCTGTCGGCGGAGGTGCTGGCCGCCCTGGACGCCGTCCATGCCGCTAATCCCAACCCCTGCCCCTGAGGCTTGGTCATGCTGCGTCTGTTCGTCGGGATACCGATGCCGGAGGCGGTGGTGGAACGGCTGTCCAGCCTGGCCCACGGCCTGCCCGGCGCCCGCTGGGTTCCGCCAGAGAATTATCACCTGACCCTGCGCTTCCTAGGGGAGATCGACGAGGGCACGGCCCATGACGTGGATGAGGCGCTGGACCTTGTCACCGGCCCGTCCTTTCCGCTGACCCTGTCAGGCCTGGGCAGTTTCGGCAGCGGGCACAAGCAGCATGCGCTTTGGGCCGGCTTGGTGGACAGCGATCCGTTGCTGCATCTTCAGGCCAAGGTCGAATCCGCCCTGGTCCGGTCGGGTCAGCCGCCGGAACAGCGCAAATACAGCCCACACGTGACGCTCGCCTATCTGACCGACACGCCGCCGGCCAAGCTGGCCAATTATATGGGGGCCAACGGTCTGTTCCAGGCGGGGCCGTTTACGGTGGACCGTTACTGCCTGTACGAAAGCGTGCTGGGCAAGTCCGGTGCGACCTACCACATCCTGCAGGAATACCCGCTAGGGGGATGGGGGGTGTGATCACCCCGCCAACCGCCGCGCCGCCGTCAGCAGGGCTTCCACGGCTGCTTCATCGCTGTTCCAGGCGGCGACCAGCCGGACGACGTTGCCGTCCCAGCGATAAAAGCCGAAGCCCGCCGCCTCCAGCCCCGCGATCACCGGTTCCGGCAGGGCGATGAATATCTCGTTTCCGTCCACGGGGTGGGCCAGATGCGCGCCGGGCAGGGCCGACAGCCCGTCGGCCAGCCGCATCGCCATGCGGTTGGCATGGCCAGCCAGCCGCAGCCACAGCCCGCCCTGCACATAGGCTTCAAGCTGTGCCGACAGGAACCGCATCTTGGAGAACAGGTGGGCGGCGCGTTTGCGGCGATAACCGAAATTCTCCGACAGTTCGCGGTCAAAGAACACTACCGCCTCCGCCCCCAGCGCCCCATTCTTGGTGGCGCCGAAGGACAGGACATCCACACCGGCCCGCCAGGTGATGTCGGCAGGCGAACAGCCCAGCGACGCCACGGCATTGGCAAAGCGTGCCCCGTCCATGTGCACCCGCAGACCATGGTGCCGGGCGACGGCGGTCAGCGCCGCGACCTCGGCCGGGCTGTAGGCCGTGCCACATTCGGTGAGCTGGCTCAGCGACAGGGCCGCCGGCTGCACCACATGCACGAAGCCCTTATGCACCCGGTCCAGTGCCGCTGACAGGGTGGACGGCGTCAGCTTGCCATGCTCGCCGGGAAGGGTGACCAGCTTGGCCCCGCCCGTAAACATCTCCGGAGCGCCGCATTCATCGGCCTGGATATGCGCTTCGGCATGGCAATAGATGCTGCCCCAGGGCGGGGTCAGGGCCGCCAGTGCCAGTGCATTGGCAGCGGTCCCGGTGGCCACGGGAAAGACGGCGACGTCGCGTTCGAACAGGTCCGACAGAGACTGCGTCAGCCGCTTTGTCCAGTCATCATTGCCATAGGACGGGGCGGTGCCGCCATTTGCCTTGACGATGGCATCCAGGATTTCCGGTGCTGCCCCCGTCACATTGTCGGACATGAAATTCATTTAACGTCCATTTCCCCTGGGAATCGGTTCTATTGTGACCAGGATCACGGCGCGGATGTCACAAGCACCGCATGTTCGCCCGTGGCCGGATCGACGAGAAGTACCTGTGTGCGGCCGTCGGTCAGTTTCACCTGCACGGCGATGCGGCCATTCACGGCGGCGATGCCGGGCAGCAGGACCGCTCCCGGCGGCAATGTCACCGCCTCGGTCGGCATTGGTGCCTTCACAGGTGCCGGGGCCGTTGGCGCAGGCGGGGCCGCCGGCGGTTCGGCTTCGGGGGCTTTCCCCTGCATGCCGAAGCGGGCCGAAAACGTGCGCGGATGATTGGGGTCCGTGGAGCGTTTATAGACTTCATAGCCCAGGAACGCGAACCCGGCCGCGATGATCACGGCCCCGATGATAAGGATGTTCTTCAGTGCCTGCACGTTCGGCAAATCCCCAGTTGAAGGCCACCGGCCGGACGGATATCCCGCCCGCCGGCATGGAACTCGACCTGGATGACGATCTGTGCGACGAGGAATTCCTGCCCGCCGCTGATGATGCCCCTGTCCAAGGTGCCGGCCCCGCCGACCATGACACCATCATCGATGGCGACCGGGACGGGGACCGTCTGGACAAGGCGCTGGCGGATCTGCTGGCCGCTGCCGGCCTGTCGCGTTCCCGCCTGCGCGCCCTGATCGATCAGGGGCATGTCTCCACAGGTGGGCAGACCATAGACGACGCGTCCCGCCGGGTCAAAGCCGGCCAGACCTTCCGCGTGCATGTTCCGGCCAGCGCGCCGGCCTTGCCGGTGCCGCAGGATATCCCGCTTGTGATCATCCATGAGGATGAAGACTTGCTGGTCATCGACAAGCCGGCGGGCATGGTGGTGCATCCAGCGGCCGGCAATCCGGACGGCACGCTGGTCAATGCCCTGCTGCACCATTGCGGCGACCGGCTGTCGGGCATCGGCGGCGTGCGGCGGCCCGGCATCGTGCATCGGCTGGACAAGGATACAAGCGGTCTGATGGTGGTGGCTAAGAATGACCGCGCGCATCAGGCCCTGTCGGCGCAGTTTGCCGACCGGTCACTGTCGCGCACCTATCAGGCGGTGGTTTGGGCCGTGCCCAACCCGCGCACGGGTGAGATCAACGCTAATATCGGTCGCCACCCGACCGACCGCAAGCGCATGGCTGTGCTGGACCGGGGTGGCAAGGTCGCCATTACGCGCTACAGCACTCTGCGCGCGCTGGGCCCGGCTGCAGCCCTGATCGAATGCAAACTGCTGACGGGCCGTACGCATCAGATCCGGGTGCACATGACCCATGTGGGCCATCCGCTGGTCGGCGACCCCGTCTATGGCCGCGTCCGCACGGGCCGCACGCGCGGTCTGTCGGAAGGGGTCAAACAGGCGCTGGAGACGTTCCCGCGTCAGGCCCTGCATGCCGCTGCCATCGAGTTCATCCATCCGGCCACGGGCGCCAAGGTGCGCTTTGAAACTGTGTTGCCGGATGATTTCAAGGGCTTAATTCATGCGTTGGAGGTGCTATAATGCCATCGCGCATGATGACCGGGCCTCTTCTGGACGGGCGCTGTGCGTGTCCGTTCAGGACCTATTCATCGCTGTCGGTGCCAGTTGGGCCGATGGTGTCAACCAGCCTTATGCAAGGGGGTTAACATGACCGCTTCTGTTCCCGCCATTCCGGTCGTCAGCTCGGAAAGCAGCCTCAGCCGCTATCTCCAGGAAATCCGCAAGTTCCCCATGCTGGAACCTGGTGAGGAGTATATGCTGGCTAAGAGCTGGCGCGAGCATGAGGATACCAAGGCCGCCCATCGTCTGGTGACCAGCCATCTGCGCCTTGTGGCGAAGATTGCCATGGGCTATCGCGGTTACGGCCTGCCCGTATCGGAGCTGATCTCCGAAGGCAATGTCGGCATGATGCAGGCCGTCAAGCGGTTTGAGCCTGACCGTGGCTTCCGTCTCGCCACCTACGCCATGTGGTGGATCAGGGCCGCTATCCAGGAATATATCCTGCACAGCTGGTCGCTGGTGAAGATGGGCACCACGGCGGCGCAGAAGAAGCTGTTCTTCAATCTGCGCAAGCTGAAGGGCCAGATGCAGGCCATCGATGATGGCGATCTGCCGGCCGACGTGGTGACCAAGATTGCCACTACGCTGGACGTGCCGGAAGCCGACGTCGTCTCCATGAATCAGCGTCTGGCCGCCGGTGACCATTCCCTGAATGCGCCGCTGCGCGTGGATGGGGAAGGCGAGTGGCAGGACTGGTTGGTGGATGAAAGCGAAAGCCAGGAAATCCGCCTGGGCGACCAGCAGGAACTGGGCAAGCGCAAGGCCCTGCTGGCCGGTGCGATGAAGGGTTTGAACGAGCGCGAGCGCCACATCCTGATCGAACGCCGCCTGCGCGAAGAGCCGACGACCCTGGAGGACCTGTCGCAGCATTACGGCATCAGCCGTGAGCGTGTGCGCCAGATCGAGGTTCGGGCCTTTGAGAAGCTTCAGAAGGCCATCAAGACCGCCGCGATCCAGCAGCAACTGGCCTGATCGCGCAGGGGCGCGGGCGCCACTTCACCCCGCCGCCCTTTCCAGCGCCACCACCTCTTCGCGGGGCAGGTGGCGGGGAAGGGTCAGGGTGAAGCAGGTTCCCCGGCCTTCAGCGGAACTGACGCTGATCACGCCTTGCAGTGATTGCGTCACCAGATTGAACACGATGTGCAGGCCCAGGCCGGAACCGCCCCGGGCGCGGTTGGTGGTGAAGAAGGGTTCGAACAGCCGGTCCATGTTGGATGCAGGCACGCCCTTGCCGTCATCCTGGAACCGCAACTCCACCTGATCATCGGGCAGCTCGCGTACCGTGATCTTCATGGTGCCCTGGCGGTCCGGGCCGAAGGCGTGAATCAGGGCGTTGATGATCAGGTTGGTCAGCACCTGGAACAGGGCACCGGGATAGCTGTCCATATGGATGCCGGTGGGGCATTCGACCAGGACACGGTGCGGTTCCCCACGCAGCCGTGGCGCAAGGCTTTGCAGCACCTCGTCAATATAGGCGCCCAGCAGGAAATCGCGCCGCTCCTCACTGGCCTGATCCACGGCCACCCGTTTGAAACTTTGCACCAGTTCAGCGGCGCGACCGATATTGGTGTGGACCAGATGGGCACTGTCGCGCAGCGTGCCTTGATGCTCCGTCAACTGGCTGCGGGTCAGCTTGCCGGCGGCCACCGCCTTGTCCAGGGAGGTGACGACATCCTCCAGATGGGTGATCGCGGTCAGGGCGATGCCGATAGGCGTGTTCAACTCATGCGCCACCCCGGCGACCAGCCGACCCAAGCTGGCCAGTTTCTCTGCCTGGGTCAGACTGTTGCGGGTTTCGCCCAACTGTTGCTGCGCCTCTTCCAGTTCCGAGACCTTGTGGGCCAGTTCGTCGCGCTGGTTGGCGATGATGGCTTCGCGGCGAAGCAGCTCGGTATTGGCTTCCTTCAGACGGGCCTGTTCGGCCTGCAAGGCGCGCAGGCGTTGAAACTCCATGCGGCGCAAGGTTGACAGCTGATAGGCCGTGAAGGCGCCGAAGATATTGGCCAGCGACTGCATGACCGTTGCGGTGCTCATCTGTGACGCGGTGGCGCCCGATGCCGGCATGAACAGGCCGATATAAAGGCCGCTGGCTGCCACACCCCAGGGGATCATGTAGATCACCCGTGTCGGCAGGAACAGATAGTTCATCAGGACGACGATCATCACAAAGAAGCTGACCGTCAGGCCAACCTGCCCCCCGCGATGGATCAGAAGCGCCCCCGCTGAGGTGATTGCCCATATGTAGGTCATCGTCAGCAGCACCAGGCCATAGCGCAGGCCCACGAACTTTGTCTTCACCGGCACCAGCATGGTGGCGATGATCAACACATAGACGATACCGCGCAGCGGCATCATGACGGTCAGGACCGTCTCAAGGCTGAAGTAGACAAAGTCCAGTGAGGCGGCCATCAGGTAAAAGATGGCCAGGGCCAGGAGATTGCGCCGCAGGCCCTTGGCTTCCGCCTCCAGCATGTGCTGGCGGAAATCCTGCTCCATCGCCCTATCGGCGAACTCCGCAAATTTCAGCATCTAAACGGCGCGCCCTTCCCCCTTGGTCGCGCCACAGCGCGCCTAAACGCGGGAAGCATTCTAGGCAAGAAGGTCGAGCGCGGCAACAGAAGTGCAACCAAAGGCGGGCGGTGGCAAAGGGCTTTCCACCGCCCGATAGACACCTGCTCAATAGGCATATTCCTTATAGATGGGATCAATGTTCCCACCCCAGGCGCCCTGGTACTTCTCCAGCATCTCGGTCGAGAGGGACCGGCCCGACTCCGCAATGGCGATCAGCGGTTCGATGAAGTGGGTTTCATCATCGCCCATGCCGGCGGTACGGGCCCGGCTGCGCAGACCTTCGCGGGCGATATCGACGACGCGGCGGGCCACATCCTGCACCGTTCCGCCCTGGAATGGCGTGGACAGACCCAGACGCGGCACATCGCGGCGCAAGGTGGCGCGGTCTTCCTGGGTCCAGCCCTTCACCAGATCCCAGGCGGCATCCAGCGCACTGGTGTCATAGAGCAAGCCAACCCAAAGCGCGGGCAGGGCGCAGAGACGGCCCCAGGGGCCGGCATCGGCCCCACGCATTTCCAGATACTTCTTCAGGCGCACTTCCGGGAACATGGTCGTCATATGATCCGACCAATCGGTCATCAGCGGCAACTCGCCCGGCAGGATCGACAGCTTGCCATCCAGGAAGTCACGGAAGGACAGGCCCGAGGCATCCAGATACTGGCCGTCGCGATAGGCGAAATACATCGGCACATCGAGCGCGTAATCGACATAGCGCTCGAATCCGAACCCATCCTCGAACACGAAGGGCAGGTCGCCGGTGCGGTCCTTGTCCGTGTCGGTCCAGATATGAGAACGGTAGCTCTGGAACCCGTTGGGCTTTCCTTCCGTAAAGGGACTGGCCGCGAACAGGGCCGTGGCGATGGGCTGCAGGGCCAGCGACACCCGGAACTTCTTCACCATGTCGGCTTCCGACGCGAAGTCCAGGTTCACCTGTACGGTACAGGTCCGGGTCATCATATCCAGGCCCAGCGTGCCGACCTTGGGCATGTAGGAACCCATGATCTTGTACCGACCCTTGGGCATCCAGGGGATGTCCGACCGCTTCCATTTCGGGTTGAAGCCCATGCCCAGCATGCCGAAGCCCAGATCCTGGCCGATGGCCCGGACCTCTGCCAGATGCTCTCCAACCTCACCACAGGTCTGGTGGATGCTGACCAGCGGCGCGCCGGACAGTTCGAATTGCCCGCCCGGTTCCAGGCTGATATTGGCCATGCCCTTGGTCAGGGCTATGATGTTATCGCCCTCGCGCACGGGCTCCCAGCCGAATCGACGCTGGAACTCGCCCAGAATTTCACCGATTCCACCAGGGCCGGCATAGGGCACGGGGGCGTGGTCGGGGCCACGGAAAACAAACTTCTCATGCTCGGTGCCGATGCGCCAATCGCTGGCCGGCTTTGACCCTTTTTCCAGATACTCGACCAGTTGCCGGCGGTCGGTGATCGGTTCGCCGCGCGACGTCGGAGGTGCGGACATAGATGATGTTCCTTAACGCGAAGGACGTTGCAGAGACGGCGGGCGGGATAACGCTCAGGTGCGATTAGGTGGCCTTGCATCACCATCGGCCGATCGCCAGTCACCCCCCGCCGCCTGCCAGACGGCAAGCGCGGAGAAGGCGGCGGTATCGGCGCGCAGCACACGCGGCCCCAGGCCCACGCTTACCACAAAAGGCAGACGGCGCAGGGCATCAAGTTCCTGTTGGTCAAATCCCCCCTCCGGACCCACAAGAAATGCGACGGGCTTTCCCGCCGACGCAGTGACGGCGGTCACCAGGGGCTGTGCCACCCCGCTTTCCGCCGCCACGAATAGGGTACGGGCAGGGTCCCAATCGGACAGCAATTTCTGCAGATCGATCCCGTCGGCGACGTCCGGCGCGTCCAGTCGTTCGCATTGTTCGGCCGCCTCAAGCGCGTTGGCGCGCAGCCGGTCGATATTGACGCGATTGACGTCGCCGCGCCGGGTGAAGACGGGCACCAGACGGCCCACGCCCAGCTCCACCGCCTTTTCCACCACATATTCGGTACGCCCACCCTTCAGCGGCGCGAACAGCAGCCAAGGGGCGGGCGGCGCATCGTTGGCGGGGCAGCGCGTCTGCCGGTCCATGCGCAGGGTGCCGACGGATTTGGACAGGGTCTCGATATGGGCCAGAAACTCCCCATCCCGGCCATTGAAGGCCAGAACCCCATCCCCCGGACCCTGGCGCAGCACGGCCCGCAGATAATGCGCCCGATCCCCATCCAACGCCGCCACCCCACCAGGGCTCAACGGCTGGTCAATGAACAGGCGGGTGCGGGGTAGGGCGTCGGCAGCCATGGGTCATCCGGAAAGCTGATCTCCACAACAGGGATAGGCTTTCAGGCGGAAAAGTCCAGTGTTGTGGGGCAAAACGGGGGCCTTTGCCGGCCCCCGTCTGTACATCACGCTTCACTGGCGCGTTTCTCGCCCTCGATGGCGGCCTGTGCGGCGGCCAGGCGGGCGATGGGGACGCGGTAGGGGGAGCAGGAGACGTAATCCAGCCCTACCTTCTCGCAGAAATAAACCGATGACGGGTCGCCACCATGTTCGCCGCAGATGCCCAGCTTGATGTCGGGGCGGGTCTTGCGGCCGCGTTCGGCGGCGATCTGCACCAGTTCGCCCACGCCCTCGGTATCCAGGGTCACGAACGGGTCATGCTCCAGGATACCGGCCCGCTGATAATCGGGCAGGAAGGCGCCGGCATCGTCGCGGCTGATGCCAAACGTGGTCTGGGTCAGGTCGTTGGTGCCGAAGCTGAAGAACCCGGCGGTTTCCGCGATCTTGGCGGCCTGTAGGGCGGCACGCGGCAGTTCGATCATGGTGCCGACCAGATAATCGACCTTGTGGCCTGACGCGGCGATGACTTCCGCGCCAACGCGGTCGATCACCGCCTTCAGGATATCCAGCTCCTTCTTGGTGCCGACCAGCGGGATCATGATCTCCGGGATCACGGTCTCACCGGTTTCCTTGAACACTTCCACCGCCGCCTCAAAAATGGCGCGGGCCTGCATCTCATAAATCTCGGGGTAGGAGATGCCCAGGCGGCAACCGCGATGGCCCAGCATCGGGTTGGCTTCATGCAGCTGCAAGGACCGATGCTGCACCTTCTGCAGATCGGTGCCGGCAGCCTTGGCCACCTCCACCATCTCGGCTTCCGAATTCGGCAAGAATTCATGCAGCGGCGGGTCCAGCAGGCGGATCGTGACGGGCAGGCCCTTCATGATCTTGAACAGCTCGACAAAATCCTTGCGCTGCATCGGCGCAATCTTGGCCAGCGCGGTGCGGCGGCCCGCCTCGCTTTCGGCCAGGATCATCTCGCGCACGGCGATAATGCGGTCAGCGTCAAAGAACATATGTTCGGTGCGGCACAGGCCGATGCCTTCGGCCCCGAACTTGCGCGCGGTACGGGCATCCAGCGGGGTTTCGGCGTTGGTGCGCACCTTCATGCGGCGATGGGCATCGGCCCAGCCCATCAGTTCGGCAAAGTCGCCCGACAGTTCCGGCTGAATGGTCGGCACCTCGCCCAGCATCACCTCACCGGTCGAGCCATCGATGGTGATGATGTCGCCGGCCCGCACCTCGACATTGCGGACGGTAATAATACCGCGCTTGTAATCGATGCGCAGTTCACCGGCACCGGCCACGCAGGACCGGCCCATGCCACGGGCCACCACCGCCGCGTGGCTGGTCATGCCGCCACGGGTGGTCAGGATCCCCTTGGCGGCGTGCATGCCGTGAATGTCTTCCGGGCTGGTTTCCACGCGGCACAGGATGACATTCTCACCCAGGCCCGCCTGCTTCTCCGCCTCTTCCGCCGTGAAGACCACCTTGCCGCTAGCGGCACCGGGGCTGGCCGGCAGGCCCTTGGCGATGATCTGCTTGGTGGCCTTGGGGTCCAGCGTCGGGTGCAGCAGCTGATCCAGCGACTTCGGCTCGATCCGCAGGATGCCTTCCTTCTCGCTGATCAGGCCTTCGCGCACCATATCGACCGCGATCTTCAGCGCCGCCGGGGCCGTGCGCTTGCCCGACCGGGTCTGGAGCATATAAAGCTTTGACTGCTGGACCGTGAATTCGATGTCCTGCATGTCGCGGTAATGCCGCTCCAGCTTCAGGCGCACCGCGTTCAGCTGCGCGAACACTTCCGGCATGCTTTCTTCCATAGCCGGCAGGTCGGAACCGTTGGCGATCTTGCCGGCGATGGTCAGGTGTTGCGGCGTGCGGATGCCGGCCACCACATCCTCACCCTGGGCATTGATCAGATATTCGCCATAGAAGGCGTTCTCGCCCGTGGACGGGTTGCGGGTGAAGGCCACGCCAGTGGCGCAGTCGCCGCCCATATTGCCGAACACCATGGCCTGGATATTCACCGCCGTGCCCCATTCGGCCGGGATGTCATGCAGCTTGCGATAGGTAATGGCGCGGGCATTCATCCAGGAACCGAACACGGCCCCGATGGCACCCCACAGCTGTTCCTGCGGGTCCTGCGGGAAGGGGCGGCCCAGGGCCTCCTGCACCACTTCCTTATAGCCCTTGATCACTTCCTGCCAATCTTCGGCGGTCAGCTCGGTATCCAGGTTCAGGTCATGGCCGCGCTTGTGATCTTCCAGCACTTCTTCAAAGTGATGGTGATCCACGTCCAGCACGACATTGCCGAACATCTGGATGAAGCGACGATAGCTGTCATAGGCGAAGCGGGCGTCACCCGACCGGCGGGCCAGACCCGCGACGGTTACATCGTTCAGGCCTAGGTTCAGAACGGTATCCATCATGCCCGGCATCGACGCGCGGGCACCGGAGCGGACGGAGACCAGCAGCGGGTTTTCCGCATCGCCGAACTTCATACCCACGATCCGCTCAATCTCTGCCAGGGCGGCGCCAACCTCGGCGCGCAGGCTGTCGGGATATTGGCGGCCATGGGCATAAAAGTAGGTGCAGACCTCCGTCGTGACCGTAAAGCCAGGGGGCACCGGCAGGCCGAGATTGCTCATCTCCGCCAGGTTGGCGCCCTTGCCGCCCAGGAGGTTCTTCATCTCCGCGCGACCTTCGGCCTTGCCTTCACCGAAGCTGTAGACCCACTTCGTCATGATCTTGGTCCCGTTTGATTATGGGGTTGGTCTGGTGGTGACGCTGTGAAACACCATGCAACACTCTTGATGGTGTTGTTGCACGGGATACGGGCCGGAGCCCGATGGGTGGATTTGGGGTAATGCCGCGCCCCGCGAAACCGGTTATCGCCTCCCCGGCGAAGGCCGGGGCCCAGGATCACGGGCGCGACGAACGGATTTGTGGGGGCAAAAGGCGGCTGAACGGTCGGGCGCTTGGCCCCTGGGTCCCGGCCTTCGCCGGGAAGGCGGGAAGGAACCGCGTCGATGCAAATGGCGTGGCACGGCCGGACAGCACCCGACGCCACTACCAAACTACCGCACTGCAACAAGGATAGCGTAATTCCACTACCTTCACCGCCGCACCGCGCCCGCCGTAGGGGGCGGGGCGTGCGGGGGCGAAGGTTCATGGGGTCAGCCTTCGATCTTCGAGAAATCGGCGATCAGGTTCAGCGTCGCGCGGATCTGGCTCAACAAGCGCAGGCGGTTGGCGCGCACCGGCGCTTCCGGCGCATTCACGGTGACCTTCTCGAAAAAGGCGTCGACGGGCGCGCGCAGGGCTGCGAAGGCCGCCATGGCGCCGGTGAAGTCCTCCGCCTCGATCAGGGGGGCCGCCTGTTTGTGGGCGGCGACCAGGGCGTCGGCCAGGGCCTTTTCCTCATCCTGGGTCAACAGGCCGGCATCGACGGCGCCATCATGCGGGCCGTCCTTCTTTTCCTCGATACGCAGGATATTGCTGGCGCGCTTTGATGCTGCCAGCAGGTTCTTGCCGTCATCGGTGGCGATCAGGCCGGACAGAGCCTCAACGCGGGCCAGCAGGCGGACGAAATCATCCTCACCACCCAGGGCCAGAACGGCGTCAATCAGGTCGTGACGGACGCCCTTTTCCTTCAAGCTGACCTTCAAGCGGTCGTTGAAGAAGGAGAGGAGGTCAGCGGTAACCGGGTCTGTGGCACCAGCGGCCAGCAGGAGCGCGCCCAGCTTCACCCGCAGCCCATTCTCCACAATCAACCGGATCACGCCCAGCGCCGCACGGCGCAGGGCGAACGGGTCGCGGGAGCCGGTGGGCTTTTCGTCGATACCGAAAAAGGCGACCAGCGTGTCGATCTTCTCGGCCAGGGCCACCGCCACCGACACCTTGTCGGTCGGTACGCGGTCGCTTGGTCCCAGCGGCTTGTAATGGTCGGCAATCGCCTCGGCCACGGAGGCGGGCAGCCCTTCGTGATAGGCGACATAGCGGCCCATGATGCCCTGGACCTCGGGGAACTCCCCAACAACGCCCGTGGTCAGGTCGGACTTGGACAGGCGGGCGGCCAGGGCGGCCTGTTCAATCGTTGCTTCGTCCCAGTTCAGGGCCTTGGCGATGGCGACCGACAGGGCCTGAATCCGCTCCACCCGCTGTGCCAGGGTGCCCAGCTTGGCATGGAAGGTGATGTCCTTCAGGCCGGGCACCCGGTCTTCCAGCTTCACCTTCAAATCCTGGTCCCAGAAGAACTTGGCATCCGACAGGCGGGCGCGCAGGACGCGTTCATTGCCGGCGATGACGGCCTTGCCGCCGTCAATGGTGGTGCGGTTGGCGACCACCACGAAGCGCGGGGCCAGCTTGCCGTCGGCGGTTTCCAGGGCGAAGTAACGCTGATGCGTGCGCATCGAGGTGGTCAGCACCTCCGCCGGCACGTCCATGAATTGATTGTCGATGGCCCCGGTCAGGACGACGGGCCATTCGACCAGACCCGCCACTTCTTCCAGAAGGCCCGGATCATCCTTCAGAACGAAGCCTTCCGCCGCCGCTGCCTTTTGTGCACCGGCCAGGATCAGGCGCTTGCGCTCCTCCCGGTCCAGAACGACATGGGCTGCCGCCAGCTTGGCCGCATAGTCTGCGAAGCTGCTGACGGTGAGGACGCCCGGCGACAGGAAGCGGTGGCCTTCGGTCTGGTTGCCATAGGCGATGCTTTTGCCGCCCAAATCCAGGGCACCGGGGATAACCGCGCCATCGAACAGGGCGATGATGGAATGCAGCGGGCGCACCCAAAGGAATTCGTTGGCACCCCAGCGCATGGACTTGGGCCAGGGCAGTTCGCGGATGGCGGCATCGATGATGCCGGGCAGGGCGTCGATGGTGGCGCCGCCCTTCTTTTCGATCACCGCGAAATAGAACACGCCCTTGCCGGTGTCGCGCTGTTCGGCCTGATCGATGCTGGACAGGCCCGCGGATTTCAGGAACCCGGCCAGCGCCTGTTCGGGCGACCCGACGCGCGGCCCTTTCTTTTCCTCCCGCACATCCGCCTGTGCCGTCGGCAGACCATCGACCAGAAGGGCCAGACGGCGGGGGGTGGAATGAACCTCGGCCTTGGTGAAACCAATACCCGCCGCCGACAGCTTGTCCGTTACCAGACGCTTGAAATCCTCACCCGCACGCACCTGCATGCGGGCCGGGATTTCTTCCATGAACAGTTCGATCAGCAGTTCGGCCATTTTGGTCACAAGCGTCCGGAGATTATTGTTCTGGTGTCGTAATGATCAGGGTCAGGCGGCTTTACCCTTGCGGTAGCCATCGGCCAGCCACGCCTCACAGCAGGCCTTGGCAAGCGTGCGCACCCGCAGGATATAGCTCTGTCGTTCCACCACCGAAATGACCCCGCGCGCATCCAGCAGATTGAACAGATGGCTGGCCTTGATGCACTGATCATAGGCTGGCAGGGCCAGACCATGGGACAGCAGGGCAGCGCACTCCTTCTCCGCGTTCTGGAAATGCTGCAACAACATCTCCGTGTTCGCATATTCAAAATTATGCGCCGAGTATTCCTGTTCGGCGCGGTGGAACACCTCGCCATATTTCACGGCCGGGCGGTCGCCCACGGGATCGTTGAAGCGCAGGTCGTAAACGTTCTCCACGCCCTGGATATACATGGCCAGACGTTCCAGGCCATAGGTCAGCTCAGCCGCCACCTTCTCCACGCCGATGCCGCCCACCTGCTGGAAATAGGTGAACTGCGACACTTCCATGCCATCGCACCAGACCTCCCAGCCCAGGCCCCAGGCGCCCAGGGTCGGGCTTTCCCAGTCATCCTCAACAAAGCGGATATCGTGCAGGGCCGGATCGACGCCCAACGCCACCAGGGACTGTAGATACAGGTCCTGGATGTTGGCCGGCGACGGCTTCATGATCACCTGGAACTGGTAATAATGCTGCAAGCGGTTAGGGTTTTCGCCATAGCGGCCATCCTTGGGACGGCGCGAGGGCTGAACATAGGCGGCATTCCAGTTGTCAGGACCCAGTGCGCGCAGGGTGGTGGCCGGGTGGAACGTGCCCGCACCCACTTCCATGTCGTAAGGCTGCAAAACCAGGCAGCCCTGGGCCGCCCAGAAATTCTGCAGGGTCAGGATAACGCCCTGGAAGGAGAGGGGTTCTTTCGCCGCCATGGTCCCGATACTTCACACGCTTGTTACACTGCATCGCACCTTAGAGGGCGCCAAGGGCCAAATCAAGGCAACGACCTGACTACGTTCTGTGCGGGGAACGCAGGGCTGACGGTTGGTTTGTTGCGCGGGGCGTTGTATCAGCCCACCGACAGATACCGCGCCGAATGCAGATCCAGCGGGTTGTCGATCCAGCCTTTCAGCTTCGGGCTGACCAGACGGCGGCTGGCCTGACGCATGACGGGGATCATGGGCATGTCGGCCATGGCGATCTTTTCCGCCACGGCCAGCTTGGCGCGGAAATCATCCAGGGTCAGGGCTTGGTCCACATCCTCCATCGCCCGGTCCAGGGCGGGGTTGATATAGCCGGGGCCGACGGTATTGGCGCGTGAGCGCAGCAGGTTCAGATATTCGGTGACCAGCCCGACGGCCCAGGTGATGCGGACAATATCCGGGTAGGTATGTTCCTTCATCCGGCTGACCACGATCTTGAATTCCTGGTTCGACA
Organism: Niveispirillum cyanobacteriorum; assembly: GCF_002868735.1. GTDB lineage: Bacteria > Pseudomonadota > Alphaproteobacteria > Azospirillales > Azospirillaceae > Niveispirillum > Niveispirillum cyanobacteriorum. The sequence goes on from NZ_CP025611.1 coordinate 33,043, forward strand.
GGGTGGTCTTCACGCCCAAGGTCTGCTGCCACATGGCGGCGACGGCGACGGCCACCTGCCGGTTCAGCTCGTTGGTGTTGTACAGCAGTTCCAGCGACAGCGGCTTGTCCGGACCGTATCCGGCCTTGGCGAACAGGGCCTTGGCCTTTGCGATGCGCTCGGCGGGGGGCAGATCGGCCCAGTCCGGCTTGGGCGGGGTGTAACCAACCAGCCCCTCTGGCGTCATGGCATAGGCGGGCAACTCGCCGCCCTTGGTGATCTTCTCCACAATCACCTTGCGGTCGATGGCCATGGACAGGGCCACGCACAGGTCGGGATTGTCCTTCCAGGGGGCCTTGGTCAGGTTGGGGATCAGGAAGAAGGTGCTGGCGCGGTAGGCCAGCCGCAGACTGTCGGCCAGATTGGCGCGTGCCCAGTCTAGCTGTGTCGGCGGCACCTCCTTGGTGGCCAGCAATTCGCCGGCGCGGAACCGCTTCAACTCCGTCTGCAAATCCTCCGTCACATGATATTTGGCGCCGCCGACCGCGATGGATTTTGCCCCGTGATAATGCGGGTTCACCGCCAGGGTATAATGGCTCTGCGGCATCGCCCCCGTCAGCATGAACGGCCCATTACCGATCAGCTTTCCCGGCTGCGCGAAGCCATCACCATGCTGGGTGACCGAGGCGCGGTGCAGGGGGGAGAGGATCCAGTAGGCGGTATAGACGGTCAGGTCGGGCTTGGGATGTTCCAGCGTCACCTTCAAGGTGCGGTCATTCACCGCTTCCACGCCCAGGCTGGCTGGGTCCTTGCCATTTTGCAGGATGGGCAGGGCATTCTTGATGGGGGCGATCCATTCCGGCAGGCCCAGAAGCGTGGTGGGTGTCACGGCCCGGCGCCAGGCAAAGACGAAATCCGCCGCCGTCACGGCGCTGCCATCCGACCATTTGGCATCGCCACGCAGATAGAAGGTCCAGGTCAGGCCATCGGCGCTGGTGTCCCACCGTTCCGCCACGCCGGGGACGATGGCGCCATCGGCGGCAAAGCTCGTCAGGCCCTCCCACAGCTCAATAAACAACTGTCCGGCCACGATGGTGGTGGATTTATGCGGGTCCAGCGTATCCACATCCGGGCCCAGGCCAATATCGACCACGGGCTTGCCCTGCGCCAGTACGGGGGAGGAGGGGGTGAGAAAGGGCAGGGCAGCACCAGCCGCCAGAACGCCACGCCGGGTAATTCCACGCATGATCAAGCACTTGATCCTTATCCAATCCACCTGGGGAGACTGGACCGTTGCGGCACCCCTGTCGAGGGCCTATAGCACGAACACACCCTTTTCCCGCCCTGATGGCGCCCTTGGCCCGCCATAAAGCGGGGGAAGGATGAAGCATCAGGCCGGGATCATCCGGCCCTTGTGGGAGCGGCGGCCCGACAGGAAAGGCCGCCGGTTTGGGGATGAAACGCTGGGTGGCCGCAATGGCCGGGTTGATGGTGATGGGGCAGGCAGGTGCCGCCCTGGCGGGTTCGGTGACCTTGTTCTCCGAACCCTATTTCCGGGGGGACCGGATCACCATCCATGACAATATCGACTCGCTGGCCAAGCTGCCGCCCTGGAACGACCGCACCCGCTCCCTGATCGTGAATTCCGGCACCTGGGAAGTGTGCAAGGACAAGAAATACGACCATTGCCGCACCCTGATGGACGGTGCCCGCGTCGCCGACGTGGCGGAGGTGAAGAACCTGCGTGGCGGCGTCAGTTCCCTGCGCGAGGTCGGGCGGCGCCGGGATTGGGATGGTGGTCACTATGACGATTGGGGTCGCCCGCCGCCCCCACCCCTGCCGCCCCCGCCGCCGCGCCGGCATGATGACGACATCATCTGGAATGGTGGTGGCGGTGGATATGGCGGTGGCTATGTCACCAAGAAGCCGCAGAATAGCTGCCAGAACGAGGTAGAGCGGGCCTTCATCCAGCGTTATGGCTATCGCGGCCGCAGCGAGTTCTCGGGCAACAGCATCGAGGGCACGATCTGGTGGGAAGGCGAGCCCTGGCAATATCGCTGTGCCGGTGGGCAGACGAATATCTGGCGGTAATGCAAAAGGGGCGGCCAATGAGCCGCCCCTTTCGCTTCCACGATAGCGCCGGATCACGGCTTATACAGCGTCCCGTCCGGCGTGATGCCCGTCGGCTGTCCCACCAGAATGGTGGTTAGCCGGGCGGGGTCCAGCAGGCGGGCGGCCACCCGCTTGACGTCGGCGAGCGTGACGGCGTTCAGCAGGTCGTTGCGCTTGTTCAGGTAATCAATGCCCAGATTGTCTCGCTGCACCTGCAACAATAGGCCGGCAATGGCGCCGTTATTGGTGAATTGCAGGGGGAAGGAGCCGGTCAGATAGGTCTGGGCATCGCGCAGTTCCGCCTCGGTAATGCCGTTCTTGGCGACATCGCCCCAGATCTGCTTGGTGACGCTGATCGCCTCTGCCGCCTTGTCATTGACGGTGGAGCCGCTGACCGTGACCAGATTGGCGTGGTCAAAGCTTTGCAGGCTGGAACCGATGCCATAGGTCAGGCCGCGCTTTTCCCGCACCTCGTCCATCAGGCGGGAGGAGAAGCCACCACCGCCCAGCGAATAATTGAGGATGGTGGCCGCGTACCAGTCCGGGTCCGACCGGTCCATGCCGGCATGGGCCAGGATCATCACGGTCTGCGGAATGGGGCGGGGGACCAGGATGGTCTTGCCCGGTGCCGCCGCCGTAATGTTGGCGACCGGCGTCAGCTCGGCCTTGGCGGGCAGGGCACCGAACAGGCTGTCCAGCAGCGGGGCCAGTTCTTCACCCGTGATATCGCCCGACACGGCAACCTTCAGCCCCTCGCGGGCCAGACGCGTGCGGGCGAAATTGACCAGATCGTCGCGGGTGATGGCAGCCAGGGTCTGGGCCGTGCCCCGCTGCGGCCGTCCATAGGGGTGGCCGGGGAACAGCGTCTCCCCGAACGCCATCTGGGCCCAATAATTGGGATCGGCCTGCGACCGGCGCAGGCTGGTCTGCAACTGCCCCCGGATGCGTTCCACCGCTTCGGTATCAAAGCGTGGCTTGGTCAGGGCCAGACGCATCAGGTCGAAGGCGGTGTCCTTGGTCTCACGCAGGGTGGTCAACTGCCCCACAAAGCCATCGCGCCCGGCGCTGAAGGACAGCTGGATGGAGTTTTCATCCAGCTTGCCCTGGAATGCCTGACTGTCCAGATCGCCGGCCCCTTCATCCATGGTGCTGGCCGTCATAATGGCCAGACCCAGCTTGCCGTCCGGGTCGCGTTCAGTGCCGCCGGCAAAGGCGAACTGCATGGCGATGATGGGGTTCTTGGTGTCGCGCACCAGCCAGGCCTCAATCCCACCGGGGCTGACCACCTTTTCGATATCGACGGCGGCAGCCGGCAGGCTGGTGAAAGTAAGCGCGAAGGCCGCGAGCAGCAGCAGGCCCGTGCGGCGGATCATCTTCATGGCGTCCATTACTTGGTCCCCCCCTTGGCCGGGGCGGCGGGTGCGGCAGGCGGTGCCGCCGGGGCGGCGGCCTGTACCGGGGCCGGTGTGGCAGCGGGCAACAGGATGCCCGTGACATGGTTGTCCTGACCCAGTACCAGCTTGGCGGCCTGTTCGACCTGTTCGCGGGTGACGGCGGCGATGCGGTCGGGCCAGGCCTCCACATCCGCAACCGTCTGCCCCGTGGTCAGGGCCACGCCGAACGCGTAAGCCGGACCCTGCAGACTGTCGCGCGCGAAGACGGCATCGCGGCGCAGGCGCACCTTGGCCGACGCCACCTCTGCATCGGTGACGCCGCCCGACAGCAGCTTCGCCAATTCCGCATCCAGCGCCTTTTCCACGGCGGCCACATCCTGTCCCGGCGCCGGTGTGGCGGAGATGGACAGGGTGCCCAGGTCGAGCGCGTTGGGATTGTAGGACAGGTTCACACCCGCCGCGATCTTCTGTTCCACCACCAGCGACTTATAGAGGCGTGAGGTGGCACCGTCGGCCAGGATGCTTTCCAGCACCTCCAGCGCGGACGCATACTGTTTCTCGCCAGCGCTGTAGCTGGGCGCCTTCCAGATGCGCATCCAGTTGGGCTGCCGCACCTGATCATCGGTCAGGGTGATGCGCCGCGCCCCCTCCGTCGGCGGCTCCGTCACACGCACGCGGGCAGGGATGTCCTTGGATGGCTTGATCTTGCCATAGGTTTTTTCGGCCAGCGGCTTCAACTCCGCCGCTGTTATGTCGCCCGCCACCACCAGGATGGCATTGTTGGGCGCGTAGTGGCGCTTGTAGAAATCGAGCGCGTCCTGCGTGGTCAGCTTCTCGATCTCATGCATCCAGCCAATGATGGGCGTGCCATAGGGATGATGCACGAACAGCAGGCTGTAGAGCTGTTCATAGAGGCGCGACGCCGGCTCATTCTCTGTGCGCTGGCGGCGTTCCTCCTGGATCACCTTGCGCTCTGGCAGGACGATATCGTCCGTCAGGCGCAGATTGACCATGCGGTCGGCCTCCATCCCCATGACCAGTTCCAGCCGGTCGCGGGCGATATTCTCGAAATAGGCCGTGTAGTCATAGGCCGTGAAGGCATTGTCGCGCCCGCCATTGCGGGCCACGGTGCGGGAAAACTCTGACGGCTTCATCTTGGCCGTGCCCTTGAACATCAGGTGCTCAAGATAATGGGCCAGGCCGGATTTGCCCGGCTCCTCATCCGCCGAACCGACCTTGTACCAGACCATATGGCTGACGACGGGCGCGCGGGGGTTGTTCACCACCACCACCTGCATGCCGTTCTTCAGGGTAAAGGTCTCAGGATCGAAAACGCGGGCTGCGGCGGGGAACACCGCCAGCGCCGACAGGGCCACGCCGGCCACCAGGGCGCGCCAGCGGCGTCGTTGCGTTACGGGACGTGCATCATGGGTCACGGGTAAAAAATCCTCCCGGCACAACAGGGCTGTTGGCCCGTACTGTGGCGCGGAGGATGCGGAAAGCCAATGGATTTAACGTGAACGAATTGTAATGTGAAAACGCAACGGGCCGGCGCGATGGCCGGCCCGTAACAACAGACTTTTTGACAAACCTTACGCCCGCTTGGCGCCGATATAGGCCACGTCGCTGCGCGTGGCCTCGAAATCGGTCAGCTCAATCGGGTATTCGCCGGTGAAGCAGGCGTCGCAATATTGCGGCATGTCGCCGTCGCGCTTGGCATGGTTCAGCGACTTGTAGAGACCGTCCAGGCTGATGAAGGCCAGGCTGTCTGCGTTGATATACTGCCGCATTTCTTCCACCGACATGCGGTGGGCCAGCAGCTTTTCCTTCTCCGGCGTGTCGATGCCATAAAAGCAGGGGTTGCTGGTCGGCGGGCTGGAAATGCGCATATGCACTTCCTTGGCACCGGCATCGCGCATCATTTCCACGATCTTCACAGAGGTGGTGCCGCGCACGATGCTGTCATCGACCAGGATGATACGCTTGCCTTCAATGAAATGCCGGTTGGCATTGTGCTTTAGCTTCACGCCCAGGCGGCGGATCTTGTCCGTCGGCTGAATGAAGGTACGGCCCACATAATGATTGCGGATAATGCCCAGATCGAAGGGGATGCCGCTTTTCTCCGCGTAACCCAGTGCCGCCGGCACGCCCGAATCCGGCACAGGGATCACCAGGTCGGCATCGATATGGCTTTCCACGGCCAGCTGCGCGCCAATCTTCTTGCGCACGCCGTAAACCGAATGGCCTTCCATGAAGCTGTCGGGGCGGGCAAAGTAGATATATTCGAAAATGCAGAACTTTGACCCGGTCTGCTGGAACGGGCGCAGCGACTGCACCCCGTTCTTGTCCAGAACCACCATTTCGCCGGGTTCGATATCGCGCACATAATCAGCGCCGATAATGTCCAGCGCTACCGTTTCCGAGGCCAGCACATGGGTGTCACCCAAGCGGCCCAGCACCAGGGGGCGCACACCATGCGGGTCGCGCACGCCGATTACCTGATCCTTGGCCATACAGACCAGGGAATAGGCGCCTTCAACCTGACGCAGGGCATCGACCAGACGGTCGATGACGGAGCCGTTCCGGCTGGTGGCCATCAGATGGATGATGGTTTCGGTGTCGGACGTTGACTGGAACAGGCAGCCGCGGCGCACAAGCTGCCGGCGCAGCTGCATGGCGTTGGTCAGGTTGCCATTATGGGCCAGCGCGAAGCCGCCAAACTCAAACTCCGCGAACAGCGGCTGCACATTGCGTAGCGAGCGTTCGCCCGTGGTGGCATAGCGGACATGGCCGATGGCGATGTCACCGGTCAGGTTGCGCATGACCGTTTCGCTGCCGAAAATGTCACCGACCTGCCCCAGCGCACGATGCTGCGGGAAGTCCTGGCCGTCGAAGCTGACGATGCCGGCGGCTTCCTGGCCGCGATGCTGCAACGCGTGCAGACCCAGCGCCACCAGTGCTGCCGCATCCTGGGGACCGTACACACCGAAGACGCCGCACTCCTCGCGCAGCTTGTCGTCGTCGAAGGGATGGGTCGTAAGCATGGGCTTCGCACCTTTCGCGGGGGAGATGGTGTCCGGTTGGGTCATGTTCATGCGCCGGGTCAGCGTTGGTCCCCTTCGGGACGTCGATCCGGTTGGTTGGTTTGCGGCTGATCGGTGCTTTTAATCACCTGGTCGAGACGGCCAAGATCATCGGCATTATAGCCGCGATCCTTTTCCGGCACAGCCGCGTTCCCCGCAGATGTGGGGCGCGGATTGGCAAGCCGTTCCAGGGTGCGCCGCGCATTCTCCGCCTCATCCAGCCGGTTCTGCGCGCGCTGCGCCTCCCGTTGGGCCGGCGACAGATCAGCATTGGGCAGGAATCCGCGCAGAATGTCCGCACCCGTCTCCAGGAAGGGCTTAGCCTTCGCCTCACGCAGCCAGACCGGCTGTTCCGGCCAGAGCCAGGCCGCGAACAGGTAGGCCAGCGAGACCAGCACGGCCCCACGCACCACGCCGAACGCGAAGCCCAGTGAGCGGTCGATGGCCGAGAGGCTGCTTTCCTGGACCTTGCCGGAAATGGTGCTGGTCACAACAGAGAGCGCGATCAGTGACAGGGTGAAGACACCCAGGATGGTGACGCCATCGGCCACATACTGGGTGCTGATATAGATCCGTGTATAGGGGGCGGCCAGCGGGAACAGCCACAAGGTGGCCAGGGCCGCGCCGATCCATGCCGCAACCGACAGCACCTCGCGCACGAATCCACGCGCGAACGCCATCAGGGCCGAGATCAGAAGGACCGTGACGACGGCAACGTCAACGGGGTTCAGGCTGCTGCCTTCCATGCGGCTCCCCTCAATCCCGGCCACGCGGCGGGCGCGGTGGCGCGTCCGCCTGGAACAATGGCAGCAGATCGGACAGATGGTCCAGTTCGATGCGCCGCAACCCTTCTGCCGATCCATCGCCGCGCGACCGGCGCGGCTGTGGCATCAGGGCGCGGTTGAAGCCAAGTTTGGCGGCTTCCTTCAGCCGCTGATCGGTCTGGCTGACGGCGCGGATATCACCCGACAGGCCAATTTCGCCGAACACTACGGCATCCGCGGGCACGGGTTCTCCCGTCAGCGAACTGATCAGGGCGGCGGCAACGGCCAGATCGGCGGCGGGTTCGGAGATTTTCAGGCCGCCCGCCACCGACAGATAAACATCGTTGGCCCCAATGGCGACCCCGCACCGCGCCTCCAGCACGGCCAGAACCATGGCAAGGCGGGATGTGTCCCAGCCCACCACGGCGCGGCGCGGCGTGCCCAGCGGCGAGGGGGCGACCAGGGCCTGCACCTCTACGAGTACAGGTCGCGTGCCTTCCAAACCTGCGAAGACGGCGGTGCCGGTAATGTCGCGGCGGCGATCGGCCAGGAACAGTTCGGACGGGTTCGGCACCTCGATCAGCCCATCCTCCCCCATCTCGAAAACACCGATCTCATCGGTGGCGCCGAAGCGGTTCTTGACGGCGCGCAGGATGCGGAACTGGTGCCCGCGCTCGCCCTCGAAATACAGCACTGTGTCGACCATGTGTTCCAGCACACGGGGGCCAGCGATCTGTCCGTCCTTGGTCACGTGACCGACGATCAGCAGGGTGATGCCCTTGCGCTTTGCCACGCGGATCAGCTCCGCCGAACAGGCGCGGACCTGTGCCACGGTGCCCGGCGCGCTGTCCAGATTGTCGATATACATGGTCTGGATCGAATCGATCACCGCCACCTGCGGACCGTCGGCGGCCTCCAGGCTGGCCACGATATCGCGGACATTGTTGGCGGATGCCAGTTGGACAGGCGCGTTGGCTAGGCCTAAGCGGCTGGCGCGCATGCGCACCTGATCCACGGCTTCCTCGCCGCTGATATAGGCGCAGCGCGTTTCCTGGGCCAGACAGCAGGTGGCCTGCAGCAGCAAGGTGGATTTGCCGATGCCAGGATCGCCACCGACTAGCAGGGCGGAACCATGGACAAGGCCGCCGCCGCACACCCGGTCAAATTCCTGAATGCCCGTCATGCGGCGGGGCGCGTCGGCGGGTACGCCCGACAGGGCGACGAATTCAATCTTGCGTCCGCCGCCAGCCTTGCCCAGCCCCTTGGGCATGGCGTCGGCAACCTGTTCTTCGACCAGGGTGTTCCATTCACCACAGGCGTCGCACTTGCCCGACCATTTGGGATAGCTGGCGCCGCAATTCTGGCAGACATATTTGCTGGTGGCGCGGGCCAAGGTCGTGACAGCTCCCAGGGGTGGCGGACGCGGCCCCTATATAGACGCTGTAAGGGCCCATGGGGAGCCCTTCATAACACGAATGCAATATGCGCGGGATGCGTGCCGGACGGGTTACGTCGCCCGGTCAGGTCGAGTTGGCGGCGAGGCCTGTCTCCGCGATACTTACCCCACCCGGCGCGGATCGCGGGCGGGGGCCGTGATGATCGGTTCGCGCCGGCCAGTCGGGCCAGGGGCGGGACCGCCCAGGGTCGGTTCGCGGCGGACGCCACCACCGGCGGGCTGCGGGGGCGTGGCCGGTCGGCGGCCCTTGGCCTTTGCCGCCGGCTTCACCTGACGGCGGCCACTGCCCCACCAGAAGCCCAGCATGCCGACCAGAAGCGCACCGATAGCCCCCATCAGGCCATAGCGCACCCAGTCGGGCAGGCTGTCCGGACTGAAGCCACCGGCCTCCTCCGGGGTCTCATGTGTCACTTCGGTTTCAACCGAGCTGCGCGGGGCGGCGTCGGGCTGCGCATTGCTGCTGCTGATGGGGGCGGCGGGGCTGCCGGAGGGGGCAGGGGCTGCCGTCTGTGGCAAGACCGCCTGCTGCTGGTGCGTGGTCGCCGGCAAATCACCGCCGCCGCGTGACACACCCAGGACCGTGCTTTCGGTGCCGGTGCCGCGATCGACCGAGGCGGCGACGGGGGCGGCCTGCGGCTTCACATCGGCTTCACGCAGGTTCACGGGCGCGCTGGCCTTGGCGCGGCTGGTCGGGTCGGCCAGATTGCCCACGCCGGTACGTTCAGGCCGGCCCCGCATCATGCTGTCGATGGTGCCCTGGTCCAGACGGCCCGTGGCCTTCAACCCGTTCTTCTTCTGATAGGCGGCGATGGCGGCGGCGGTGGCGCTGTCCATCTTGCCGCTGGCCCGCCCCTGATAGAAACCCTGCTGATCCAGGATCTGCTGCGCCCATTGGATGGTGGCAGCATTGGGTCCCTGGTCCTGCGCGGTCGCAGCCGGAACCGCCGACAGCAGCAGCAGGGCCAGCATTGCCATGCCGGCCTTGGAACGGTGGTGACGGGCAGGACGGGTACGGACCGGCGCGGACAAGACGAACACCCCTGTGATAGACGGGACGGAAAAAGGCCACACTGTTGTTGCGGCGCATCATCAAGGGATGACACCGCCATTATCCGTTGGCAAGTGCGACAGGGGTGCGGCCGCATCATGGCAGATGCGGATGATGGACCGGCCCGCCGCAGCAGCCTATACATGGATATGGATCATGTCCTTTCGAAGGCCGAATTGACGAATTCCAGCAACGATAGGCTGCCTGCCGCAACTGTGCCCGAACCGGCCCCACCGCCCGACCTGATGCTGGCGGGTGGGGCGTGGCTGGCCATCATGGCGCTTCTGGATGCGCTGCTGCTGGGCATTGCCCCCTTCATGCTGGGCCTGCGCCTGCTCGGTCTGGCCTTGCTGGTCCTTTGGTGGTGGCGGGGGCCGCGTGCACCGCGCTGGTTGCCGCCTCTCTGGCTGGTGGGTACCGTCACGGGCCAGGTGGCGGCGACATATTTCTGGGTTGATGCCGGTGTGGGGGCGACGGCCATGGCGGGCGGCACGCTGGCCGGGTTCCTGCTGCTGCCCGTGGCGGCACCGCTGCTACGGGAGGTGTCGCATCCGCTGCCGCCGGTTGCACCGCCGACCGTGCCCGCCGATGCAGCGGTGCCACTGCCCGTGCTGCGGCTTGCCGCCGACAGCCTGAATAGTCGCCTGAACGCCATGGCGCAGGAACTGGACGGGTTGACCAGCGGCCCGGTATCGCCGGCCCAGGCCATCCAACTGCGCCTGCTGCGGAACGAGGTGTCCGGCATGCAGGCGCTGGTCCGCCAACGATTGGGCGGCGGGGCGGTTGGGAAGGTGGAGCCGTTGCGTGCCACGGTGACGCCGCCCGCCCAGGCCCCCCTTTCTGTTCCTGGCCCTGCCCCTTCACCTGTGCGACCGGTGGGCGCCGCCAATGGCCGTTCCGCCATGGTGGTGGATGACGATGCCGTGGGCCGCACCCTGACGCGGTTGCTGTTGGAGCAGGCGGGGTACAGGGTGGAGGAGACGGACGATGCCAAGATGGCGCTGGAAATGGCGCTGATGGAGGGGCCGGACATTGCCCTTGTCTCCGCCCGCATCGGCCAGCACAGCGGACTGGCCCTGGCCTGGTGCATCCGGCGCGGCGGGGGGCCGCCTGTTGTCCTGCTGCGGGGGCGGGCCGACCGGATCACCGACCGGCAGCGGCAGCGTAGTGGACTGGCCGCTATCCTGGGCAAGCCGGCAACCCCCGACACGCTGGCGGCGACGCTGGACCCGTTGTTGCCACAGCATGTTGCCGTCATCGCTGTCGCGCCGCCTGCCGCTCCGCCATCACCCCGTGCCCGCCCCGTGGCTGCGGCGGATACAGGGCCGGTCCTGGATCTGGGCGTGCTGGAGGAACATCTGTCGATTCTGGGGGCCGAACGGGTGGCGCAGATCATCGACAGCTTCAGCCGCAACGCGCCGGCCACATTGACAGCCGTGGCGCAGGCGCTGGACCGTGGTGATGTGCCGGAGGTGGGCAAGGCCGCGCATAAGCTGGCGTCGGGTGCGCTAACCGTGGGGCTGGGCGTGCTGGCGCGGCTTGCCAAGCAGGCGGACAGCGCCGCCCGGAATGGCGATGGCGATACGGCCTTGGATGCTGCCCGGCAGTTCCCCGCCGCCTTCGCCGCCGGTCAGGCCGCCCTGGCCGGTTACCGCCGTGACCGGCTTACGGCTGCTGGTCCGTAATCTCGGCAGCCAGACGGTAGCCCAGGCCCTTTTCGGTGATGATCACGTCCAGCGAGCCGCTATCCTGCATTTTGCGGCGCAGGCGGCTGACCAGCACGTCGATGGTGCGGTCATTAGGGTTGCGGTCGGTGCCGCTGACGGCATCAATCAACTGATCACGCGTCACCACGCGCCCGCCGGACCGGACCAGCAGGCCCAGCAGCTCAAACTCGCCTCGCGTCACCCTTACCTCGATCCCCGCCGGATCGACCAGGCGGCGGCGGGCCAGATCCATGGTCCAGCCGGCGAAATAGCGCACCGCCCCCTCGGCTTTGTACATCTTGCTCGGATGGGTCCGGCGCAGCAGGTTGCGGGCACGGGCCAGCAGTTCGCGCGGGTTGGGCGGCTTGGTCACATAATCATCGCCCCCGGTTTCCAGTCCGAAGACGCGGTCGCCATCATTGGCGCGCTGGGTGACGATGATGATGCCGACATTGGAAATTTCGCGGATGGAGCGGGCCAGGCTGAACCCGTCCTCGTCCGGCAGCTCGATATCGAGCAGCACCAGATCGGGCGGCTGACGCAGCATGACCTCGCGGGTCTGCTTGCCATCTTCCGCCTCGGCCACAAGGAAACCAGCCTCATGGAAATAGCCGGCCAACAGGGCGCGCGTCGCCGGCTCATCCTCGACGATTAGAACCAGCGGGGCATCGGCGATCTCGGACATCCGGAAGGGAACTCCATCCAGCGGGTGCGGGATGCCGGTGCGGAAACAGCGCCCGGCGCGGAACGTTCTTCCGGCTATAGTCCTTTTTCGCAGAAAAATGAAGCCGTTGGGCGATGATCCCCCGCATGGGAGACCACCGCCCAACGGCGCGGTACGCGGACTGCTGTCTTACAGTTGTATTTTTATTTAAGACGGAAACACCAGATTGTCGGCGTTGCCGCCACCCAGGCCGGGGTGCGGGGCTTGCGCCCCGGCGGGTCCTTTTACGCTCCCAGTTCCAGAAGCGAAGCATTGCCGCCGAAGGCCGTCGTGTTGACGGTCAGCGTCTTTTCCGTGACGAAGCGGTGCAGATAGTGCGGGCCGCCGGCCTTGGGACCTGTGCCCGACAGGCCCTGGCCGCCGAACGGCTGTACGCCGACCACCGCACCCACCATGTTGCGGTTGATGTAGGTGTTGCCCACCGGCAGCGTCTTGAACAGGTTCTGGGCGCGGCCTTCCAGGCGGCTATGCACACCGAAGGTCAGGCCATAACCGGTGGCCGCGATCTCCGCCGCGACCTTGTCCAGCTCCGATGCCTTGAAGCGCACGATATGCAGGATGGGGCCGAACACTTCGCGCTTCAGACGCGACAGGTTGTCGATCTCATAAAGGCGCGGGCCGAAGAAGGTGCCGTTCTGTACCGCATCGGGCACGCTCACGGCCTTGATCAGGCGCGCCTCGCCGTCCATGCGGCTGGCATGCGCGATCAGGATGTCGCGGGCGTCATTGTCGATGACGGGGCCGACATCGGTCGCCACATCCATCGGGTCGCCCAAACGGATCAGGTCCATGGCGCCGGCCAGCATGTCGGCCAGCTTGTCCGCAATCTCTTCCTGCGCGAACAGGACGCGCATGGCCGAACAACGCTGGCCCGCCGACTGGAACGCCGAGGTCACGCAATCATCCACCACCTGCTCCAGAAGGGCCGTACTGTCCACGATCATGCAGTTCTGGCCACCCGTCTCCGCGATCAGGGGCACGATGGCGCCGTCGCGGTCGGCCAGGCTGCGGTTGATCAGGCGGGCGGTTTCGGTGGAACCGGTGAAGCAGACGCCGGCGATGCGGGTATCGGCGACCAGGGCCGCCCCCACCGTCGCGCCGTCACCGGGCAGCAGATGCAGGACATCGCCCGGCACGCCGGCCTTGTGCAGCATGCGCACGGCCTCTGCTGCGATCAGCGGGGTCTGTTCGGCGGGCTTGGCGATCACGGCGTTTCCGGTCACCAGGGCGGCCACCACCTGACCCACGAAAATGGCCAGCGGGAAGTTCCAGGGGCTGATGCAGGCAAAGGTACCGCGACCGGTCAGATGCAGCTCGTTACGCTCTCCCGTTGGGCCGGGCAGCAGCACGGGCTTCAACCCGGTGCGCGCCTGGGCCGCATAGTAACGGCAGAAATCCACGGCCTCGCGCACCTCGGCGATGGCGTCGGGCAGGGTCTTGCCCGCCTCGCGCACCAGCAGGGCCATCAGGGCGGGCGTGTCGGCTTCCATCAGGTCGGCGGCGCGGTCCAGGCAGGCGGCGCGATGATCGGCCCCCTCGCGGTCCCACTGCTTCTGTGCGGCAACCGACAGGGACAGGGCGCGTTCAACCGCCGGCTTGTCTGCCAGCACCACCGTCCCCACGGTACGGGCGCGGTTGGCCGGGTCGGTCACGGGCTGGGTGGGGCCGGACAGTTCGACACCGCCCACAATGGGGCCAGCGGTCCAGTTGCGCGACAACGCCGCCTGCATCTGTTCGGTCAGGGCCGCCACCTTTTCCGGGGCCGTCAGGTCGAAGCCTTTGGAATTGGGACGCTCGGCACCATAAATGTCGGCGGGGGTGGGGATGCGCGGATGACGCAGCATGCCATTATTCTCCAGGAAGGCGGCCGGGTCGGCGACCACGTCACTGACGGGCACGTCCGGGTCCATGTAGGCGTTGACGAAATTGCTGTTCGCGCCGTTTTCCAGCAGACGGCGTACCAGATAGGGCAGCAAATCCTCATGGGTACCCACTGGCGCATAAATGCGCACACGCGGGAAGGCGGGCAGGACCTCGCGCGCCGCCGTGTACAGCAGCTCGCCCATGCCATGCAGGCGCTGGAACTCCAGATCGCGATTGTCGCCGGCCAGATGCAGGATGGCGGCGATGGTATAGGCATTGTGGGTCGCGAACTGCGGATAGATCGCGTCCTTGGCCGCCAGCATCTTGCGGGCACAGACCAGATAGGACAGGTCCGTCGCCGCCTTGCGCGTGAAGACCGGATAGTCCGGGTGGCTGGCGATCTGGGACATCTTGATCTCGGTGTCCCAATAGGCCCCCTTGACCAACCGCACCATCAGGCGGCGGTTGGCAGCGCGTGCCAGATCAACCAGCCAGTCGACCAGCAGATGCGTGCGCTTGGAATAGGCCTGGATGGCCAGACCCAACCCGTTCCACCCGGCCAGATCGGGATCATGGGCCAGCGCCGCCAGGATATCCTGCGACAGTTCCAGGCGGTCCGCCTCTTCGGCATCGATGGTCAGGTTGATGTCCCAGCGCTTGGCCTGAAGCGCCAACCCCTTCACGGCGGGCACCAGCTTTGCCATCACATCTTCATGCTGCGCCTGGACATAGCGCGGATGCAGGGCCGACAGCTTGATCGACACGCCGGGGGCGGCCACGGGGCCACGGCCCGCCGCCTCTGCCCCCACGGCATCAATGGCCTTCACATAGGCATCCAGGTACCGCGTCGCCTGTTCCCAGGTGCGGGCCCCTTCGCCCAGCATGTCATAGGAATGGACGGTGCCGGTGGGTCGGGCCTTGCGCGCCTCCGCCATGGCTTCCTTGATGGTGCGGCCCAGCACGAAATGCCCGCCCATGACGCGCATGGCCTGACCCATGGCTGTACGGATCACGCTTTCGCCCGACCGCGCCACCATACGCTTCAGGAAGTTGCCGGCATCCCGCTCGCCACCGCGCTCCAGATCAGTGATCTTGCCCGTCAGCATCAGGCCCCAGGCGGCGGCATTCACAAAGGCGCTGTCGCTGCGGCCCAGATGCGCATCCCACTGACCCTGCGCGATCTTTTCGGCGATCAGCCGGTCTGCCGTCTCCGGATCGGCGATGCGCAGCAGGCATTCAGCAATGCACATCAGGGCCACGCCCTCATTATTCGACAGGCCGAATTCCTGCAGGAAGTTATCCAGCGGTCCCAGTTCCCGCCGGCGCAGACGTGCCGCCTCCACAATCGCCACGGCCCGGTCATGGATCCCCGCGCGCTCTGCAGTGGTCAGCCCATGGCTGCGCAGCAGGCCGGTGACAACAGTGACCTCATCGGCATGCTTGGCCTTGCGCAGGTCGTTCAGAACGGTGCCGGACATCGCCGTAACTCCGAGAAACGCGGGGGTTTTGAATTGCTCGGAGTATGGCAAATTCTCTGGACGATTTTTCTCCAAAGAAAGGGTTTTGACAGGATATCATCTGGTCATAGTGACATTTTGCCAGAGAATATCATGCCCGCTGATTCCGCAGCTGCGAAGCTGGACCGCATCGACCAAAACATCCTGCGCATCCTGCAGGAAGATGGCCGCATCTCGAACGTGGAACTGGCCCGGCGGGTGAACCTCTCCCCCACGCCCTGCCTGGAACGGGTGCGCCGGCTGGAACGCGATGGCTTCATTCGCCAGTATGTGGCCCTGTTGGACCCCGACCTGCTTGACCGGTCGCTTGCGGCCTTTATCGAGGTGCGCCTGGACCGCACCACCCCAGACGTCTTCCAGATCTTCGCCGACGCCGTCCGCCGGTTGGATGAGATTCAAGAGGCCCACATGGTGGCCGGTGGCTTCGACTATCTGATCAAGGTCCGCGTCGCCGACATGGCCGCCTACCGCGCCTTCCTGGGCGACAAACTCTCCTCCATCCAGGGGGTCGCGCAGACCCACACCTATATTGTGATGGAGGAAGTGAAGAATACGCATGTGGTGCCGGTGGTAGGGCGATAGGGCGGCGGGCGGACTATGGTTCGGCAACAAAATCCAGACAAGCCTGAATAACTGAGGTTTGACAAAATGCATAACATTTGACATGGTGAATGGCCGCAGCATGAGGACTAAGAGATGCAGATCACCGCTGACCAATGCCGTGCCGCACGCAGCCTATTGAACTGGACACAAGACCAACTTGCCACCAACGCCGCTGTATCCCGTGCTACCGTCGCCGATTTTGAGTCCAGCGCGAGACAGCCAATGAAGAACAATCTCCGCTCCATCGCGGATTGTATGTTCGCTGCTGGGGTCGACTTTATCCCTGAGGAAGGCGATCTCGGTGTTGGTGTTCGGTTTAGCAAACGCAAGATCACCTACATTAACAATGTAAAAATCAACCGATTTGATCGCATTGCAACAATCCCGATGCGTTACTCAAGCGAGGACTTTGTTTGCGTTATCGGTCTCGACGACGTGGACGACTATTATCGAACTAACTTTTCTACTGACGGAGAAATCTCGAAAGCAATCAGTGATATGCTTCATATTGTTCTGACCGCAGCCGAGCGTTATGCACCGACTAACATCAAGGACAGGAAGCTGATTGTTACCTATGACATGTTGGACAGCAGATGAGGAGAAGCAGGGATGGCTTCAATGTCTGCTGCCGGAAAGCAGCGGGGACTCGTCGAACGACCACGATGGGGCGAAATGCAGCCAGCAGGGCCAGTCTCCTCCTTGTTCCGAACCCGACCCTGGCCTATATCATGGTATCTATCGCCCACTCGCCGGGAGACAGCCATGAGCCAAACAGCAAAACTGTTCACCAATGGCAGGAGCCAAGCAGTTCGGCTCCCGGCGGCGTTTCGGTTCGATGCCAAGGAAGTGTTCATCCGGCAGGACCCGGTGACGGGTGACGTGATCCTGTCACGCAAGCCGGCGGATTGGGCAGGATTCCTGGACCTGCTTAAAGGGACCGACGTTCCGGATGATTTCCTGGGAGCCGGTGACCGCCAACAGGATGCTCATGCCCGAGACCCGTTCGAGGGATTGGACGGTTGACTCGCCATATGCTGGACACCAACAGCGTCAACCACCTGCTGCGGGAGCATCCGGTGGTGGTCCGGCGCGTTGTGGCAGCCCCCATGGCCTCGCTGTGCCTTTCTGCCGTCACCGAAGCGGAGTTGCGCTATGGGCTGGCCAAACGACCTGAAGCGACCCGACTGCACCGCGTCGTGGGTGAGTTGCTGTTGCGCCTGGATGTCCTGCCCTGGGAGAGTGAGGTGGCGCGGACCTATGGCGCGTTACGGGCGGGGATGGAGCGGCAGGGCAAGGTTCTGGCACCGCTGGACCTGATGATCGCCGCACATGCCATCGCCACAGGCTGCACCCTGGTCAGCAACGATCAGGCATTCGCGCATCTGCCCGATCTTGACCTGGAGGATTGGACCATCGGGTGAGGACGGCACGCTGTCCCCCACCGGCCATGTGGTGCCAAGGCTGACTTTTCCGCCCGTTTGTGCCATACTGTCCGCAACGATGTCGCTGCGCGTGCGCACGCCGGAGCCGTCGATGCGGATACTCCGTCGGTCGTGAAACACCCCCTTATTTTATGTTGCATCATGTTGCACGTCGCGCCGCCGGACGCGCCCTTCCTTACCACCAGGATCAAAGCCCGAAGGCACCGACATGACCCAGGACGCAACCTATCTCGCGGTTTTCACCAGCAATAAGAACAGTCCGCGCTGGCGGGCCTGGTACGCGATGAGTGAGGCGGAGAAGCGGGCCACGGATGAGCGGGGGCTGGCGGCACTTGCCGCCTGGGATGAAGCGCATAAGGATGTGATCGTCTATCAGGGCGGACCGCTGGGGCCGACCAAGCGCACCTCACCCGATGGCATCGCCGATGTGGTGAATGAGCTGACCGTGTTCGTGGTGGTGCGGGCCCCGTCGCATCAGGCGGCGGCGGAGATGTTTGCGGGGCACCCGCATTTCACCATCTTCCCCTGCGACAGCGTCGATGTCATGCCGCTGCTGGGGCCGAAACAGGATGCTTGAGGGGTTGTCGTGACGCATCGAGTTTACGCCATGAGCTTCGCCAACCTGTACCCGCTCTATGTCGCCAAGGCGGAGAAGAAGGGGCGCACGAAGGTGGAGGTGGATGAGATCCTCCGTTGGTTCAGCGGCCACAGCCAGGAAAGCCTGGAGGCGGAGATTGCGGCTGGGACGAACCTCCAGGACTTCCTGACCCAGGCCCCCGCCCTGAACCCGGCCCGCAGCCTGATTACCGGTGTCGTCTGTGGTGTGCGGGTAGAGCAGGTGGAAGAACCGCTGATGCGGGAAATCCGCTATCTGGACAAGCTGATCGACGAGTTGGCGAAGGGCAAGGCGATGGAGAAAATCCTGCGCGGATAAGGCGTTGGCCCTAATCCAACACCCGCGCCACCTTGCGCAGGCCCAGCGCATTGGTCAGGACCATATCGTCGGCGCGGCGCAGTTCCTCCACGGTTACCGCCCGCTCCTCCGCCCGCCAGTTCTTGAGAAGGGCGGCGCGCATGGTGCCGGGCAGGGCACCTTCGGCCACGGTCGGCGTCACCCAATGCCCGTCCAGAGACAGGAAGATGTTGGCGGCAGTCGCCTCGGCCACGCGGCCCTGACTGTTCAGCATCACGGCATCATCGGCGCCCCGCGCCGTCGCCTCCCGCCTTGCGATGATACTGTCCAGATAGTTCAGCGTTTTCAGCCGCGACAAGGGCGATTTCTCGTTCCGGCAGGTGGTCCGCGCGATGACCAGCCGGGCCGGCGGTGCCTCTGCCGGGATACGGCCGGCGGCCAGCATCAGGGTGGGGGCGGGGGTATCGGGTCGGGGCAGGCCCCGCGGGCCGGGGCCGGCGGTCAGGGTCAGGCGCACCGCCGCCTCCCCCTCCATCCCGTTGGCCCCCAGCAGACCCAGGATGGCATCATGCAGGATCTGGTCGCTCAACGGGACCGGTAGGCCTAAGAAATCCGCGCCGTCGCGCAGACGCTTCAGATGGGCGTCCAGGCGCAGGGGCACGCCGGCCTTGACCGCGATGGTCTCAAACAAACCATCGCCCAGGGTCAGGCCCCGGTCATGGGCCAGCAGGGCCGGCTTGTCGGCGGCGACGAAATCGCCGTTCAGCCAGATGACGCTCATGCCGCCCGCTCCCCCGCCTCATCCACCGCGATGGCGGGGGGCCAGGCCATGGCGGGATCAAGGGCGGTCAGGATGGCCTTGGCCTTGGTCAGGCTTTCCTGATACTCCGCCTCCGGCTCGCTATCGGCCACGATGCCGCCGCCGGCCTGCACCTGTACCCGGTCGCCCGAAATCGCGGCGGTGCGGATGATGATGGAGCTGTCCATGGCCCCGTCCCAGCCGATCCACATCACCGACCCGCAATAGGGGCCGCGCCGGGCGGGTTCCAGCTCATGGATGATCTCCATGGCCCGGATCTTCGGCGCGCCGGTGATCGACCCCCCGGGGAAGCTGGCGCGCAGCAGATCGACGGGGCCCAGGTCCGGTTTCAACTGGCCCGTCACGACGGAGGTCAAGTGATGGACGGTGCGGTAGCTTTCCAGACCCCACAGGCTGGGCACCTTCACCGACCCGATCTGCGCCACCCGTGACAGGTCATTGCGCAGCAGATCGACGATCATCAGGTTTTCCGCCCGGTCCTTTTCCGACGACAGCAGTTCAGCGGCCAGTTCGGCATCGCGCGCCGCATCGGCATGGCGGGGACGGGTTCCCTTGATGGGCCGCGTCTCAATCGCACCATCGGCGGACAGTGACAGGAACCTTTCCGGCGACCCCGACGCGATGGCCCGACCGTTCCCGAGGTTCAGGAAGGCGGAGAAGGGGGCGGATGTGCGCGGGCGCAGGCGACGGTATGCGTCCCAGGGGGTGACACCGGGGCGCAACCGGCCCAGAAAACGCTGGGTCATGTTGGCCTGATAGATGTCGCCGGCCCGGATATAGTCCAGGATGCGCGCCACCCGGTCACGGTAGGTGGCGGGCGACAGCTCCGCCTCCCACCCCGGCCTGCGCAGCAGACCGTCGCCATTGTCACGGGCGAGTGGTGGGGCCTTGGTCAGTTGATCGTGAAGCGAGCGTGCCAGTTCCTTCGCACGGTCGGGCCGGCGGGCCGGATCTGATTCGCGTTCCCCGCCAGAGATGACCCAGGCCCTGTCCTGCGCATGGTCGATGACGGCGACAGTATCGTACAGGCCGAAGGCCATGTCGGGAAGGTCGATGCCGGTCTTCTGCGGCACGGGCAGCCGCTCCAGATACCGGCCCAACTCGTACCCCATCACACCCACGGCACCGCCGGTGAAGGGGGGCAGGCCCGTGGGCAGGACCCGCGCAAAGGGACGCAGCGCCTGTTCCAGGGCCGTGAAGGGGTCGACGGTTAGCCGGGTGCCGTCTTGCGTCACCGTCCCGTCGCCCGCCACTTCGATCCAGGAGAACGGATCGGCTGCCAGGATGGAATAGCGCGCGCGGCTCCCATCCGCTGCACCACCATCCAGCAGTATGGCCCCCTTCTGCCCCGCCAGCACCGCAAACGCGGCCAGCGGGTCGGGCAGGGTCAGGGGCAGGACATGGAGGGTCGTGGCGGCGGTCATGAGCGGGACCATAACCGGGGTGGGCGGGTTCAACAATGGCCCGCTTTCGCACGCCAACCCCTGGCATCATGCCCTGCCCAACCCATATCCCATGGGCGTTTCCTTTCGCGCCCTGAGTGCGGGATGGGGAACTTCATCGTAACGGGGTTGTTTCACCTCTGGTCGTGCGGCTGCCTTCGCGGTTAGTGTGGGCGGGTTCGGTATCAATCGGAACGGGTCATGCGGATCATCCTGCGCGTTTTCGCCATCATTGGCTTTCTGTCTGTGCTTCTCGTCGCCGGTGCCATCGGCCTTGGTGTGCATCTGGCCAACCGGCAGCCCAAGCTGCCCGACAGCATCGTTCTTGAACTGGACCTGGAGAAGCCGTTGGCCGAGGCGCCGGCGAACAGCCCGGTCGCAGGCCTGCTGGGTGACCATCGCACCACGGTGGAACAGGTGGTCCGCACCCTGAACCGGGCGTCCAAGGACCCGCGCGTCAAGGGCATCATCGCCCGCACCGGCAATGGCGTGCATTCCTTTGCAGTGACGCAGGAACTGCGCGACAGCATCGCCAAGCTGCGCAAGGAAGGCCGCTTTGCCATCGTCCATGCCGAAAGCTTCGGGGAGATGGGCAATGGCATGCAGCCCTACTACCTTGCCACGGCGTTTGAGCAGGTGTGGATGCAGCCGATGGGCGACATGGCCATCACGGGCATGCAGGCGGAACTGACCTTCCTGCGCGGCACGCTGGACAAGCTGAAGGTGGAGCCGCAGTTCCGCAAGCGCGAGGAATACAAGTCCTTCGCCGAGCAATATACCGAAACCGGCCCGACCCCGGCCAACCGCGAGGCCATCGACAGCCTGATCGGTGATCTGTTCAATCAGTGGGTGAGCGATGTGGCGCTGGCCCGTGGCATCAATGATGCCGCCGTCCGCGCCGCCGTCGACAAGGCCCCGCTGATGGACAAGGAGGCCCTGGACGCCAAGCTGGTCGACAAGCTTGCCTATTGGGACGAGGCGGTTGACTGGGCCATCGAGAAGGCCAAGGGCGCCGATGGCGCAGGGGCCAAGCCGGAACTGGTCAGCCTGCAGGATTATAACCGCGCCCCGCCGGAAGGGATCGACATGTCGATCACCGATGCGCCGCTGGTCGCGATGATCGTCGGTGACGGCGCCATCATGCGCGGGGACAGCCAGGCCGACCCCCTGTCGGGTGACGAAAGCTTTGGTGCGGCCACCATCGCCGCCGCCTTTGACCAGGCCATCGATGATGACAATGTGAAGGCCATCCTGTTCCGCGTGAACAGCCCCGGTGGCAGCGCCGTCGCGTCGGAGGTGGTACGCCGCAAGGTGCTGAAGGCAAAGGCCAAGGGCAAGCCGGTCATCGTCTCCATGGGCGCCGTGGCGGCATCAGGCGGTTACTGGGTTTCCATGGGGGCCGACCGCATCGTGGCTGAACCGGGCACCATCACCGGTTCCATCGGCGTCATCGCCGGCAAGATGGTTCTGCGCGGCCTGACCGATTGGGCCGGCGTGAATATCGAACCGATCAGCCGTGGCGCCAATGCCGGCATGTGGTCCTCCAACACGCCGTTCAGCGACACCCAGGAAGCCCGCCTCAATGCCTTCCTGGACAGCACCTATGCCGCCTTTACACAGGGCGTGGCGGAAGGGCGCAACCTGCCGCTGGACAAGGTGAAGGAGATTGCCAAGGGCCGTGTCTATACGGGCCGTCAGGCCAAGGAACTGGGCCTTGTGGATGCGCTGGGCGGTTATGCCACCGCCATGGGCGAGGTGCGCAAGGCCCTGAAGCTGGCCGAGGATGCGCCCGTGCGCGCAATCACCCTGCCGCATAAGCGCTCGCAGTTCGACTTCCTGATGGACCTGCTGTCGGGTGATGCGCGCGCGACCGTGAGCAATGCCGTGACGGCCGAAGTGGCCGACCGGACGCTTGCCCCGTTCCGCCCCGCCCTGTCCACCCTGGCCCCCTACCTGAAGGCGGACCAGGACATGGTGGTGCTGATGCCGGCCATGGTGCGGCACGGGTTCTGATCAAGGTACCTGCTTGGTGAGGCAAGGCCCGCCATGGTGCGAACCATGGCGGGCCTTGTCATTTTCAGTGGCCGGCCAGCATGGCGACAGCGCCGATTGCCAACAGAACCGCCATGGTGCGGTTGAAAAGGCGCATCCGGTCCGCCGTGCCGATGACACGCGACGCCCAGGTGCCGGCATAGGCCCAGAGCGCGATGGACGCGTAGCAGATGATGAAATAGAGGCCGGCGAAGATCAGAACGCTGACCATACCGTCCTGCAATCCATAGGCGCCCATGCCAGCCACCGCCGCGATCCAGGCCTTGGGGTTCAGCCATTGCAGGCTGGCTCCGGCCCAGAGCGATGGCGCCACCGGCACCTCACCCGCCGCCATGCCGCCGGCGGCCCGCCAGAGGCGTAAGGCCAGATAGAACAGGAACCCGGTTCCCGCCACCCGCATGGCCATGTCCAGCATGGGCAGCCGCGCCACCGTCTCCGCCATGCCAAGACCGGCCAGCAGCAGCAGGGCCGTGAAGCCGACCGTGGCACCGGTGACGAAGGCCAGGCTACGCCGGAACCCGTGCTGCACGCCGCTGGCCAGCGCCATGCTGTTGACGGGGCCGGGCGTGATGGAGGCGACAAGCGCGAAGCTGGCCATGGCCAGCAGCAGGGTGCCGTTCATGCCCGTCCCCGTTTGTCGATGATGGCGGGCCGGCATTGTCTATTGTCAAAGGATCGGGTCACGGGTGGCGTCTCCGGGGCTGTTTGCCCGTTTATCGCCACCCGGCCCGATCCGGTATTGAAGGAAATTGACCTGATGAAGGCTTAGAACTTCGCCCCCAATGTCACGCCCCATTCACGCGGGCGTCCATAGGAGGCCTCAGCCAGACCGAAGGCGGCACTGGCATTGCCCGACACGAAATAACGCCGGTCGGTCAGGTTGGTGGCGAACAGGGCCAGGGTCCAGCTGTCGTCCGGCGACGTATAGGTCAGGCGGCTGTTGACGATGCCATAGCCGGACTGCGCCACCAGTTCGGTATTGGCCACGTCATTGTAGAACTTGGAATAGGCCGACAGATCGCCACGCAGGCTGAGCGTGCTGCCGTCACCCATGGCGTAGGTATATTGCAGGCCCGTGCTGACCGTCCATTTCGGGGTCTTCACGAACTTTGCTGCCTTGGTGATGGGCAGGACCTGCGTGGGACCCAGGCCCGTCCCGACTTCGTCATACTGGGCGTCGGTGTAGCCGACGGCCAAATCGAAATCGAGGCCCTTGGCCGGCTTGGCCCGCACCTCCAGTTCCGCCCCCTTGATGGTGCCCTTCGCGGCGTTGGCCACGAAGTTGCGGGGCGTCTGGTTCACGGTCAGCTGAATATTGTCATATTTGCTGAGATATCCCGCGACATTGACGATCAGGCGGTTGTCCAGCCAGCCGGTCTTGGCCCCGACCTCATAGGTCCAGATGGTTTCCGGTTCATACTGCGTCACTTCCGAGGCATCGGCCAGCGGACGGGCATTGTAGCCGCCACTCTTGAAGCCCTTGCCGGCGGAAGCGTAAAGCATCGCATCGCTGGTGGCCTTGTATTCCAGGCCAAGCTTGGGTGTGAAGGCGTTCCAGTCGCCCGACCGCTGCACGTCGGTGAACACCACCTGATCGCGCTGACGGCGGTTGAAGACGGAAATCCACTTCTTGTCGCGGTTCCAGCGCGCACCCGCCGTGACCGACAGATCGTCCGTCAGCTTGAAATTGCCCTGGCCGAACACCGCGTAGGAGGTGTTGTCGATACGGTTCAGGATCAATGTGGCAGGCGACAATGCCGGCCCCAACGGCGGCCACAGGCCCATGGCCAGATCGGCGCGGGCATTGTCGGTGCCTTCCTCGGTGAAGTAATAGACACCCCCCACCCAGGTGAAGCGCCCATCCATGCCATCGCCGCTCAACTGGAATTCCTGGCTGAACTGCCACTGGTCGTCGTCGTTGAACGTCTCGCGATAGGTGAAAGGCGTGTTGTCGCCGTCGCGGGCAAAGGTTGCCTGCAGCTCACGATAGGCCGTGATGCTCTTGGCTTCCACAGTGCCCAGGTTCCAGGTCAGGGTGCCGGCCAGGCCCCAGAGGTCCAGATCATTGACATTGGGGCCGGTGGCCCAGGTGGTGAAGGGGCTGTCGGTGAGGAAAGAGCTGTTCAGCGTCTTCTGACCATTGGGCGCGGTGACGCCGCGTGTTGGAGCCACAAGGTTGTTGTAGTTCACCAGGAAGGGCACGCCGGTCAGACCCGGCGCTGGCGCGATGGCCAGCAACTTGTTCGGGGCGGAATGTTCGCGGGCCCGCGTAACATCGCCAACCAGATGAAAATCGATATCTTCCGTAACATTCGTCGTGATCTGCAACCGCGCGCTGTCGGCATTGCGGTCGCCCATGTCCTGGCCGTCGGACAGGCGCTTGGCATAGCCATCGCGGTTCAGTGAGGAAACCGACAGGCGGGTCAGCACCTTGCCATCGGCCAGGGGCACATTCACCACGCCCTTCACATCCAGCCGGTCGAAGCGACCCGTGGTCAGTTCTACCCGGCCCGACAGATCATCCGTGGGACGCTGCGTACTGATCAGGACGGCACCGCCGATTGTGTTCTTGCCAAACAGAGTGCCCTGCGGCCCGCGCAACACTTCAACGCTGGCCAGATCCACCGCATCCATGATGCCGCCGATGGAGCGTGCATAATAGACGCCATCGACATAAAAGCCGACGCCAGGATCGCTAAAGATCGCGAAGTCGTTCTGGCCGATGCCGCGAATGAAGACGGTGGCGTTGTAATTGCCCCCCGACAGGGCGGCGGCACCATCAAAGCGAATGTTCGGCGTGAAGCGGGCGATATTGTCCAGCGTTTCCACGCTGCGCGCTTCCAGCGCTTCCGCCGTGAAGGCCGTGACGGCCACGGGCGTGTCCTGCAACGCCTCCGACCGGCGCCGCGCCGTCACCACGATCTCTTCCAGCGTCGCGCCGTCATTCTGGGCCGGGGCCGTCTGGGCGGCGACCGGGGCCGCCATGGCCAGCATCAGGCCCGTTGACAGCAGCAGACGATGGATGGAGCGGGCGCGCAGGTCCCCCTTCGCCGGGCACGCCCGGCGTTCCGCGATAGACATGAAGTTCCTCCCTTGGAAGCTTTTATGTTTGCTTGGGCGTGGCTGTTGGCACGTTTTCAGCCATCGTATATTTGCATAATGATTATGCGATATTACATTTCACCGCGCAAGAGATAATGTTGGTCCGATATAGTCCAGCGGGTGTGCTGGTTTTGGGGATGTTCAACTAATTTAAAATATAAACCGTTGTATTTATCTACTAAATGCCGGGTTCTGAACTAGGGCCGGGGATATCACCGCAGGTCAGGTCGAGCTGCAGGAGAGCCCTGACCGATATGGACTGGTTGTCAGTCCCGATATTTCCGCCCGGCCTTTGCATGGTCCTTGGCGCGGAAGGTCACGGCGGTGAATTCCGGGGGTTTGCGGGCCACCCATTGGATGAAGGCGGCGATGTCGGGATGGGCACGCAGGGCGTCCAGCGTGGTGTAACCGCGCGCCAGTTCCTTTTCCGACAGTTCGGCATGGATTTTCCGGTGGCAGACGCGGTGCAGTGGCACCTTTTCCTTGCCACCCTGGCTGCGGGGCAGCAGGTGGTGTTCCTCCACACTGGGCCCCGCGATCAGGGGCCGGCCGCACAGGCCGCAATCGCCCAGGACCTTGCCCGCCGGTGCGGTACGCACGGGCGGGGCCAGATCCGGGGGCAATGGCTTCAGGCGTGTCACGGCCAGCCTCGCATGGTCAGATCACTTCCCCCTTGGTGATGCGGGCCAGCCGGTCATTGACCGCCTGCCAGTTCACCAGATTCCACCAGGCCGCCAGGTAGTCGGCCCGGCGGTTCTGATATTTAAGATAATAGGCATGTTCCCAGACGTCATTGCCCATCAGGACGGGCTTGCCCTCCATCAGGGGCGTATCCTGGTTGGGCTTCGCCTGGATCAGCAATTTGCCGTCGGGTGCAAGCGTCACGAACACCCAGCCGGACCCGAACTGCTTGGCACCGGCCTCATTGAAGGCCTTCTTGAAGGCGTCGAACCCGCCGAAGCTGCCATCGATGGCCTTGGCGACAGCGCCGGTGGGGGCGCCGCCGGCGCCCGGTCCCATGATCGACCAGAACATGGAATGGTTGGCATGGCCGCCGCCATTGTTACGCACCGCAGTGCGCACGGATTCCGGCAGTTCCGACAGCTTGGTCAGCAGTTCGGCCAGGGACAGTTTCTGCAGCTGACCATGATCGGCCAGAGCATTGTTCAGGTTGGTGACATAGGCCTGGTGATGCTTGCCATGGTGGATTTCCATGGTCTGAGCATCGATATGCGGCTCCAGCGCGGTCGGGGCATAAGACAGGGCCGGCAAAGTGTAGGGGGAGGGAGCCTGTGCCATTGCAGGGACGGCGCCCGCCATGCCCGCCACGCCGGCGGCAAGGCCGGTGACCAGGAGCTGCCGGCGGTCCAGGGTGATACCCTGTCCCTGCGGGGCTTTCACAAAACGCGTCATGGTCTGATCCTTCCATTCGTGGTTTGGTGATGCGCCGGGCGACCGCCCTCGCCTATACAGCGGGGGGCGACCCTGGACCCTCCTTCCACGCAATGCAATTCAGATGACCCGCATCATCCTGTTGAATAAGCCATTCGACCTATTGTGCCAGTTCACCGACGAAGGCACAGGTGCGCGCACCTTGGCCGAATGCGTGGACGTGCCCGGCGTCTATCCGGCGGGCCGGCTGGACCGCGACAGCGAGGGGCTGGTGGTGCTGACCGATGATGGCGGCCTGATCGCCCGCATCAGCCAGCCGCGCCATAAATGGCCCAAGACCTATTGCGTGCAGGTGGAAGGTGTGCCCACTGACGAGGCGCTGGCGGCCTTGCGCCAAGGGGTTACACTGAAGGATGGCCCGACCCTGCCGGCAGAGGTGCGGCGGATCGAGGAACCGTCCTGGCTGTGGCCCCGAAATCCGCCGGTGCGGTTCCGGCAATCGATCCCCACCAGCTGGATCGAGATCGTGCTGCGCGAGGGCAAGAACCGGCAGGTGCGGCGTATGACGGCTTCGGTGGGTTTCCCGACCCTGCGCCTTATCCGCCGCGCCGTCGGTGCCTGGACCTTAGACGGAATGGAGCCGGGCCAGTGGCGGGACGTTAGCGTCGGGTCCATAGCTGCCGCACCGCGTCCACCAGCGCCGCGGCCCCCTGCAGGAAAGCCACGGCGGCCCGGTTGATCATCGCGATCTCCCCCCGGTAAATCTGCTTCAGGGCGCCGCGCATGCTGCCGATGCCGCCCTCGGCCAGGACATGGAAGCGCCGGGCGCTGACAAGCCAGATGGGGCTGAACAGCCAGGACAGCGCGATCACCGTCACCGCCATCTGCTGTGCGTCGCGGTCGATAGCGCCGATGGACAGGCCGGCGGCGGCCAGCACGAAGCTGAATTCGCCCAGACTTCCCATAATGACGCCGGCGGGAAATGCCCGCTCCCACGGCTCGCCCAGCAGGTGCAGGGTGCCGACATTGATGGCCGATTTCACCGCCGTCACTGCGAACAGCAGCAACAGCACCTCGCCCAGATGCGACCAGACGAAGGACAGGTCGATCATCAGGCCGATGGACAGGAAGAACACCACGATCAGCACCGACTGGATCGGGTGGGTGGCGCGCAGGGCCTGGGCCCGTCCATCGGAATTGCCCAGCATGAAGCCCGCGACAAAGGCGCCAAACGCCGCTGACAAGCCCATGACGCCCGTCGCCGCCGCCATGGTGAAGCAGAATGCCATGGCGGCCAGCGGAATGACCTCATGGTTGCGCTTGAACCATTCGCCATAGGGAACGGCCAGCCGTTCGCGGCGCGACAGGAACCAGACCAGCCCGCCCAGGGCCGCCATGGCGGCCCCCAGCTTGAAGAACACCGCCGCCGACAGGCCGGCCCCGCTGCCCATGCCATTGGTGATCAGCAGCAGCGGCACGAAGGCCAGATCCTGGGCGATCAGTACACCGACGGTGACGCGGCCCGTCTCCGTCTTCAGCTCCCCCACATCCTCCAGCATCTTGATGGCGACCGCCGTGCCCGACAGTGCCATCACGAAGCCCATGACGATGGCGCGCGGCCAGGGCCAGCCCAGCAGCAGGCCGGCCAGCCCGGTGACCAGCAGCGACAGGCCGATCTGACAGGCGACTGCCGCCAGCGCCACCTTCCACACCGCCTGGAACGCCTTTACTGACAGTTCCATGCCGACCAGGAACAGCAGCATCAGCACGCCCAGCTCCGCCAGTGCGCTGATGCTTTCCGACGGGGAGACAAGACCGAAGCCGCCCGGCCCCAGCACGATGCCCGCCACGATATAGCCGACGATGGCCGGCTGTTTCAGCCGCGAAAGGGCCAGCCCGCACAGCAGCGCGACGGACATAACGATGGCGATGCCGGTCAGATCAAAATGATGCTGCAAGGGTTTTTCCTGGTCTCCGGTTGGTCAGGGCACCGGCACAGTTTCCCAACCATGGCGCTGCATCGCAACCACCAATCACCGCAGACAGGTCCAATCGTCACAGGTCGCAGAGGGGCGCCCCGCAGGGCCGGGGGATGGGTTCCCGGTCACCTGCGGGGCGGCTCGTCACCCGTGCCTCCACAGGTGACGGTCGGATCAGCAGCCGTTGGTGACAACCGCACCGGGCTTGCTGGGTGTGGAGAAGGCCCAGAGATGGCCGTAAGGGTCACGGACCTGACCGTAACGGTCGCCCCAGAACATGTCGGCGGGCTTCATCGCCTCCGTGGCGCCGGCGGCCACCGCCTGGGCGAAAGCCGCGTCGATATCGGGCACCGCCATGTGCAGCGTTACGGGCGGACGCTTTGGATATTCGGTGGGCTGACCGCCGCAATATTCAGGGAAATCGTCACACATCATGATGGTGCCGCCATTCATGATGGTGCCGCCATTGATGATCAACTGGGCATGCAGCAGCCGCTTGCCATCCTCCGCCGGCATTTCCATGACCTTCGTGGCGCCGAAGGCCTTGATATAGAACTCAATGGCTTCACGCGCGCCATTGACCACCAGATGCGGGATTACGCCGGGGATGTTGTGCGCGTATTCGGGCTTGTCGGTCACGGTTTCCTCCATGGGTTGGGAAGGGGTGATAGCCCAAGGACGAAACACCCGTGCCCGTCCCGACAAGACATCTCAAAAAAATTCACGGACCCTGCAAACCGTCCAGAATCTGGCGGATATGGGCGGCTTCCGCCGGGCTGTGGGCCAGCGCGATGGCACGGCCAAAGGCATCGCGCGCCTCCGCCATACGGCCCAGTTGCTTCAGCAATCCCCCGCGCAGCCCATGGAAATGGAAATAGCCGGACAGACGGTCGCCCAGCGGCTCCACCATGGCCAGGGCGGCCTCCGGCCCCCGCGCCTTTGATACCGCGACGGCGCGGTTCAGGGTGATGACGGGGGAGGGGGATAGGTTTTCCAACCCGCCATAGAGCAGGTCGATCTGCGCCCAGTCGGTTTCGGCAGCGGTGGCGGCGCGGGCATGCAAGGCCGCGATGGCCGCCTGTATCTGATAGGGGCCGGACCGGCGGTGGCGCACGGCCTTGTCCAGCAAGGCCAGTCCCTCATTGATGGCGGCGCGGTGCCACAGGGTGCGGTCCTGATCCTCCAGCAGGATCACCGACCCGTCGGGGGCAAAGCGGGCGGGGCGGCGGGCATGCTGCAACAGCATCAGGGCCAGCAGCCCCATCACTTCCGGTTCCGCCGGGAACAGGCGCAGCAGCAGGCGGCCCAGGCGGATCGCCTCCTCGCACAGGGGCGCGCGGGCCGGCTGTTCGTCGGCACTGGCGGAATAGCCTTCGTTGAAGACCAGATAGACCATGGCGGCCACAGGCCCCAGCCGTTCTGGCCGGTCGGCCGCACCCGGCGCCTCAAACGCCACCGGGTTGGTGGCAATGCGGGCCTTGGCGCGGGTGATACGCTGTTCCATGGCGCTGTCGCCGACCAGGAAGGCGCGGGCAATCTGCTTCACCGACAGGCCCGACACGATCCGCAGGGCCAGTGCGATCTGCTGTGTCGCTGGCAGGTCGGGATGGCAGCAGATGAACAGCAGGCGCAGGACATCGTCGCGGTAATCCGCCTCGTCCAGCCGCCCCACCATCTCCGCCTCCCGGTCCGACAGATCGGACAAAGGCGCGTCATCGTCGGGCAGAGCGACATGGCGGGAGCGCACGCGGGTCTGGTCGATGCCGGCATTGCGGCCCACCATGATCAGCCAGGCGGCACTGTCGCGCGGCGGCCCGTTCTTTGGCCAGGAGGACAGGGCGCGCAAGGCGGCCTCCTGAAACGCCTCCTCCGCCAGATCGAGATCGCGGAAATAGCGCAGCAGTGCCCCCACCGCCTGGGGCCTGGCTGCCGCCAGGGCGGCGTTGATCCAGCCTATGTCCGTGCTCATGGTGACAACGGCCCCCCCGGCATGAACAGGGCCACGGGCCGGATCTCATAACAGCCCTTGCCCGGATTGGCGGCGGCCAGCTCCCGCGCCTTGTCCAGCGCCTCCTCCAGCCCCTCGCAATCGACAATGTAGAAGCCCAGAAGCTGTTCCTTGGTTTCCGCAAACGGGCCGTCCAGGATCAGTGGCTCCTCCTTGCCCTTGCGCAGGGTGGCCGCGGCGGTCGTCGGCATCAGCCGGGCGACGGGACCCAGCTTGCCCTTCTCCGCCCAGCCCTGCTGCACCTTGCCCAGCCGGTCCATGACAATGGCATCTTCTTCCGGCGTCCAGGCGCCGACATAGTCTTCCTCATTATAGCACAGAATGGCGTACAGCATGATCGGGCCTCCCTTCATCTTCATAGGACGGGCGAGTATGCCGCGTGCCGACAGGCGTGTTCAGAAAAATTCATCACCGGCACTGTCCCCGATGGGCGGATAGGCCCGATATCACCGCTTCACCCGCCGAACCATCGGGCTTGATGGTTTTGGCCGGACCGGCACGACGGGTTCCGGCGACAATCACGAACGGGTAAGGCCATGATCCAGGAAGCGATGTTCAAGTCCCTCAGCCGGCGGTCGATCTTTTCCGGCATGGCCGGGATGGGCGCCATGGCCGCGTCGGTCCCCGCCTTCGGCGCGCCCCCGCTGACCAAGGGCAATCTTCGCCCCCTGGATGTGATGGACCCGAAAGAGAACCTGTACGGGTTCGGCAAGATGTGGGGCACGCTGGGGTCGAAGGCGGTGCTGTCGGGCTATCAGGGCGTGCAGTACGCCATTGTCGGCGACAAGCGGGCGGTGCCGCTATTCGGCTATTGCGGGTTCGGCAATAACCGCAACATTGTGCAGCCGGACGGGTCGCTGAAGGTGCTGGGCAAGGAATGCGGGTACTTCACCGATCTGGCGACGGGCGAGATCATTGATCATTGGGACAATCCCTGGACCGGAGAGCGGGTGGAAGTCTTCCCGTTCCTGAACGACCGCTGGCGCGGCACCCTGACCCTGGAACAGAAGGTTTTCCGGGTGGGCGATAGCGAGACGGTCAATAACGACAATGGTACCAAGGGCCAGAAGGGCAAACCCTTCCTGCTGCCCTGGCAGCGCATCGGCGACCAGTATCTGCTGAGCTGGGATTACGCCCATGAATACACCAACCCGGTGACGCCCGAAGGCTGGCCCAAGGCGTCCACAGGCAAGCGCGTCAACCCGTCCGAACATTTCACCATCTTCACGCCGGCGGCAGAGATTGACGATCGGTCCCTGCCGTCGGCCCGCTTCACCGCCGGCTTCATGCGACAGGCCCCCTGGTGGCCCTGGATGCGCATGGGGCAGAGCGGGGTGCATGGCGTGCTGATGGGCCGCATGCACAGTTACAAGATCACCGGCACGGTGGAGGATATCCCCAAGGCGGTTTTGAAGCGGGTGGAGCGCGAGCGGCCTGACCTTCTGGAAGAGCCGACCGACGGCCCGGATGAGGGCGTGCGCGGCACCCTGGAAGCCTATGCCGAGGATGTGCCGCCGGAGGTGCCGGGTTATGTCTCGCCGATGGCTGAAAAGCGCAAGCAGATGCTGAAGGAACAGGGCAAGTAGAGGGGTGGGGGGGGGGAGGCGAACCCTCCCCCGATTGCCTGGCTCTCACGCCCTTTCGTTGGCAGCACGTAGGGGTGGGGGCAGGGCGAAGCTGGCGCTGACCTGCTGCAGGTCCGCCCCGCTGGGGCTCTGGAATACACGCAGTCCGAATTCTGGCAGGATGGCCAGCAGATGGTCGAAGATATCGGCCTGGATCGCCTCGTAATCGGCCCAGGCGACGGTGTTGGTGAAGCAATAGATCTCCATCGGCAGGCCTTCCGATGCCGGGGCCATTTGGCGGACCAGCAGGGTCATGTTCTGGTGGATGCCGGGATGGTGCCGCAGATAATTTTGAAGATAGGCGCGGAAGGTGCCCAGGTTGGTCAGGCGGCGGGCATTGTACTGATCGCCCTCATCCAGTCGGCCATTCCACTGCGCCAGTTCCTTCTCCTTGTCGCCCAGATAGTCTGCCAGCACCCGGAACCGGCGCAGCTTCACCGCCTCCTGGGCAGTCAGGAACCGCACGCTGGTCTGGTCCAGGAACAGAGAGCGCTTGATACGGCGCCCACCGGATTCCTGCATGCCGCGCCAGTTCTTGAACGGTTCGGAAATCAGCTTGCGGGTGGGCAGGGTGGTGATGGTCTTGTCCCAGTTCTGGACCTTCACCGTATGCAGCGCGATGTCGATGACGTCGCCATCGGCATTCATCTGCGGCATCTCGATCCAGTCACCCACGCGCAGCATGTCACCCGATGAGATTTGCACGCTGGCCACCAGCGACAGCAGCGTATCCTGAAACACCAGCATCAGGACGGCGGCCAGCGCGCCGACGCCCGACAGCAGGATCAGCGGCGACCGGTCCATAAGGGCGGCAATGGCCAACACGGCGGCAATGGCGAACACCACCAGCTTCACCAACTGCACATAGCCCTTGATGGGTTTGCGATGTGCGTCCGGCCGGCGGCCATAAACGACGATGACAATGTTGAGCAGGGCGCTGACCGCCATGGCGAGCGTCAGGATGACGAAGGCTGCACAGACATTGCGCACGACCAGGACCAGGGCGTCGGGCAAACCGGGGATCAGGTTGATCCCCGCCATGATCACCAGGGCCGGCATAACATTGGCCAGACGCGGGATCAGCCGCTGCTGCGCCAGCACCTCATCATTTCCATAGCGCGTCATCGACAGGCCGCGCCGGATCAGACCGAGTACCAGTTTCTTCACAACAGAATTGGTGATCCAAGCGGATAATACCAGAACGATCAGGCCACCACCCATACGTAGTGATTCGTCGTTCTGGGCTAAAAAATTATGAATATAATCCGGCAGCATGGATATTCCTTTCCAATTTTAATTGTCGATGATGTCCGTTATCGTGCGGATCAGTCAACGCCTGGAGGGAAGTCTATGGGGATATAGGAAGAAATCCTGTAGAATTAACCCCTTTTGTTCAATTTGGTGTCATGCATCGTTTCTGTGTAGGGGCATGTTGTGGAGGGGAGGGGGTGGTTGGGTGCTTTGCACACCACCCCTGTCCCCTATCGGCCCGCAGGGTCATTGCCTTCCGCCCCCCATGACCCTATCTTGCGCCGCAAATCTCTATTCTGGTGCGCGCCTGTCCATGACCGACCTGTCGAAGATCCGTAACTTCTCCATCATCGCCCATATCGACCATGGCAAGTCGACGCTGGCCGACCGTCTGATCGAATTCTGCGGCGCCATCGAGGCGCGGGACATGAAGGCGCAGCTGCTCGACAATATGGATATCGAGCGGGAGCGCGGGATCACCATCAAGGCGCAGACCGTGCGCCTGGAATACAAGGCCAAGGATGGCGAGACCTATCAGCTGAACCTGATGGATACGCCGGGCCATGTCGACTTCGCTTATGAGGTCTCGCGTTCGCTGGCGGCCTGTGAAGGCTCGCTGCTGGTGGTCGATGCGTCCCAGGGTGTGGAGGCGCAGACGCTGGCCAATGTCTATCAGGCGCTGGATGCCAATCACGAGATCGTGCCCATCCTGAACAAGGTGGACCTGCCGGCGGCCGATGTGCCGCGCGTGAAGGCGCAGATTGAGGATGTGATCGGGCTGGACGCGTCGGACGCGGTAGAGATTTCGGCCAAGACCGGCCTGAATATCGAAGGCGTGCTGGAAGCCATCGTCACCCGCCTGCCGCCGCCCAAGGGCGACAAGGATGCGCCCCTGCAGGCCCTGATCGTCGATAGCTGGTACGATGCCTATCTGGGCGTCGTCATTCTGGTCCGCGTGGTCAATGGCGAGTTGAAGCTGGGCCAGAAGGTGCGCTTCATGGCCACGGGTGCCACGCGTGAGCTGGACCGCGTTGGTATCTTCACGCCAAAGAAGATCGCGCTGGAGAAACTGGGTCCGGGCGAGATGGGCTTTGTGACCGCCGCCATCAAGGATATCCGCGACACCAAGGTTGGCGATACGATCACCGAGGAGCGGCGTCTGGCACCTGCCGCCCTGGCGGGGTTTAAGCCCTCCATTCCCGTGGTATTCTGCGGCCTGTTCCCGTCGGATGCAGCGGAGTTCGAGCATCTGCGCGATAGCCTGGGCAGGCTGGCGCTGAACGACGCGTCCTTCCAGTACGAGACCGAAAGCTCGGCGGCGCTGGGCTTCGGTTTCCGCTGCGGCTTCCTGGGCCTGCTGCATCTGGAGATCATTCAGGAACGGCTGGAGCGTGAATTTGATCTGGACCTGATCACCACGGCCCCGTCGGTCGTCTACAAGATGCACATGACCGACGGCAAGGTGATCGAGATGCACAACCCGGCGGACATGCCGGACGTGGTGCGCATCGACCATATCGAGGAGCCGTGGATCAAGGCCACGATCATGCTGCCCGATGAATATCTGGGCGGTGTGCTGCAGCTTTGCACCGAACGGCGCGGCGTGCAGAAGGACCTGACCTATGTCGGTGGCCGGGCGATGATCGTCTATGAGCTGCCGCTGAACGAAGTCGTGTTCGATTTCTATGACCGGCTGAAGTCTATCAGCCGCGGCTATGCCAGCTTCGATTATCAGCTGGAGGAGTATCGCGAGGGCGATCTGGTCAAGATGTCGATCCTGGTCAATTCCGAACCGGTGGACGCCCTGTCCATGATCGTGCACCGCAGCCAAGCCGAATATCGCGGTCGCCAGCTGTGTGAGCGGTTGAAGGACCTGATCCCCCGCCACCTGTTCAAGATCCCGATCCAGGCGGCCATCGGCGGCAAGGTCGTGGCGCGCGAGACCATCGCCGCCATGCGCAAGGACGTGCTGGCCAAATGCTATGGCGGTGACATCAGCCGTAAGCGCAAGCTGCTGGACAAGCAGAAGGAAGGCAAGAAGCGCATGCGGCAGTTCGGCGAAGTCGAAATCCCGCAGAGCGCCTTCATCGCCGCGCTGAAGATGGGAGATAATTGAGGCTGGCCGACAGGCTGGAACGGTAAAGGGGCGGGCCTTCGGGCCCGCCCCTTTTGCATTCGGGCTACCCCCGATGCTGCCGTGAAAGTGCCATGGATGGACGGACAAAATGGGTTGCGCCGCCGCCTTTCTGCCTTATTATCATATTATTCGATTGTTCCACGGGGGCGCTGCTTGTCACAGCCTGTTGCCGGATCGGTCCGGTAAGCTGTGCTTGATTGATGAGAGGGATGGGCATGCGGACAAAGGCCGGTCTATTGGCGATATTTTCGCTGCTCTCCTCGGTGCCGGCCCTGGCGGAGGCCACGCAGCCCACCATCTTTGCTATCCGTTTCAACGGCATTGCCGCCCCATCGACACAGTACGCCGCTGGCTCGTTGCCCAGCCTGCCCGCCGCCATTGTGACGGAGGCTCCCCTGGTTGCATCCGACCCGGCGGAGGGACGCAAGGCCATGATGGCGACCCTGACCGACTGGATCGGTCGGATTTATGATGGCGCGCTGTCCCGTTTTACCGGAGACGCGCCGCCCGTCGCCGGGTCCACCCCCATCCGTGTCGCTGCCGACCCCCGCACCTATCAGATGGCGGGCGTGGCCGCCGATGCGCAGTTGCGCGCCCTGGGTTTGGACAGCAAGGTCGGCATGCGCATGGGGACCGAAGGAATGCGCCAGTCCCTGCGCCTGACGCGTGGATGTGAACAGACCTGGCTGCCCAATTCCGTTTCCGGGGACATGGCCGGTGGATTCGGTGCCCTGACGGGTAGCGTGCAGGGGAGTTGGGGCACCGCCTGCACCGCCGGGCAAAAGGGCTGGCGTGTCACGGCGGGCATGGTGGCGCTGGGCACTGAAAATGCCGGCCCCAAT
Source organism: Niveispirillum cyanobacteriorum (assembly GCF_002868735.1). GTDB lineage: Bacteria > Pseudomonadota > Alphaproteobacteria > Azospirillales > Azospirillaceae > Niveispirillum > Niveispirillum cyanobacteriorum. The sequence continues at coordinate 70,297 of NZ_CP025611.1, forward strand.
CTGGGCATGGAATACCGTCCGCGCGTCGGCAGCCTTGTTTCCGATCTCACCGGCCTGACGGCGATGAAGGCGCAGGTGGCGGATACGGGCGGTAGTGTGGGACTGGAGGCACCATTCCCCATTATCAAGATTGACCGCATGAAGCTGAATGCCGACATGAGCTGGTCACACGACGGCACCACCGCCTTGAAGCTGGCAACCAAGCTGCGGTTCTGAATGGCAAGCCGCGGGCACCGTTGAATTTCTGATCACCGACGGGTGGTTTGCGGCTACTCTGCCCGCAAATCCCATCCGGGCGATCAGGCAGACGCATGTCCATTCATCAGCGCGCGTTTACAGCGATCAGTGCGATCATGGCCAAGCGCGGGGCCACCGAAGGCGCGATGAGTGACGTTTTCGAATTCCTGCTGCATTACCGCTGCCTGCTGATCAACAATACCATTATCAAGCAAGGGGGTGGCCGTGTGCATGGCGGGCCGTTTGCGGGCATGATCCTGCACGACCCGGTGAACCGTATGCAGGCGCCCCAGCTGCTGGGCTGTTACGAGGGGGAGTTGCACGAGATTGTTCAGGCGATCCCCGATGCCGGGTACCAGCACCTGATCAATATCGGCTGCGGCGAAGGCTATTACGCTATCGGTATCAAACGCATGGCCCCGCAGATCGAGGTCTGGGCCCATGACATTGATCCCGAAGCACAGCGCAAGTGCAGGGAGGCAGCAGCCCTGAATGGGGTCGATATCCATGTCGGTGGGATTTTCGATCCACAGAGTTTTGCCCAGCATGCGGGATATCGCACGCTGGTGTGGTGCGATGTTGAAGGGGCCGAGGAGATGCTGCTGGACCCCGCGCGCTATCCTGCCTTGGCCGGCATGGACATCCTGGTGGAACTGCATTCGACGGATGCTGGCCACACACGCGACAGCGTGCCGGCGCGGTTTGGTGATACCCACGATATCGAAATCCTTCAGCCTCGTGGTTATGCCTTTGACATGCCCGACTGGCTACGGGATGGCAGCCAGTTGAACCAGCTGCTGGCCCGGCTGGAATGGCGCGGGTCTGCGACACCCTGGGCCATGATGCGCGCACGGGGCACATGACGCGCATGCGCAAATAGACGGATGTGACACGGAGTATTGGCGTCCGCGTCTGTTTCCGTTTTGGCGTATGCATGGTGCAATAATTCTGTCGCGCAACCTAAACCACCCTGTCACGCAGGACGGTTACAGCCCGCCTCAAAGTTTTCATCTTGAGGGGGCATCATGAAATTCTCATACCGTGCCGCATTGCTGGCCAGTGCGCTGTCAGTCGCGTCGCTGCCGGCCCTGGCGCAGACCGCGACCAGTGTCACGCTGAATGGCAGCACCTTCACGAACCAGGGTCTGCAGGGCGTGGGGCGCCTGTCGGCCAGCCTTCGTGACAAGTTCGGGGAGACGTTCGGGTCCATGTCGGCCATGCAGATCGATCTGCATAGCTGGCGCCGCAATGCCGACGGTTCCTATGCCGGCACGCTCTACGCGCTGCCCGACCGTGGGTACAATGTGGCGGCCACCACGAATTACATCCCCCGCTACAATGTCTTATCGCTGACCTTCAACCCGTACACGGGTACGGCGGCAGCCCCGCAGACGCAGATTGGCCTGACGCTGACCGACACGGTGCAGTTCACCGATGACAAGGGCACGCCGTTCAGCGGCTTGGACCCGGCCACGACGGGCACGGGCCTCACCTATCGCCCGGCGGCCAATGGCCTGCCCAACCTGCCGCTGACCGGCACGGGCCGTCTGGCGCTCGACCCCGAAGGTTTCGTGCGCGCCGCCGATGGCACCATCTGGGTCAGCGATGAATACGGTCCTTACATTTATCACTTCACGGGTGACGGCAAGCTGCTGTCGGCCATCGCGCCGCCCGCCAGCCTGCTGCCGCAGCGTAATGGCGCCCTGAATTTCGGGGCAGCGGAATCGACACCGGCCAATCCAACGCGTGGTCGCCAGAATAACCAGGGACTGGAAGGCCTGTCGCTGTCGCCCGATGGTAAGACCCTATGGGTGGCGTTGCAGTCGGCGGCCATTCAGGACCTGAATGCCAGCAGCACCAATACCAGCCGCCGCAACACCCGCCTGCTGTCCTATGACATTTCCAACAGCGCGTCGCCCGTGCTGAAGAGTGAGTATGTCATCCAGCTGCCGATGTATAACAACAACGGCACGCCGGGCGGCACCCTGAACCGCGTGGCAGCGCAGTCGGAACTGCTGGCGCTCAACAATACGCAATTCCTGCTGCTGTCGCGCGACGGCAATGGCTATGGCAGCGGGGCCACGCCCAACAGCAGCCCCACCAGCTTCTATCGCCGTATCGACCTGATCGACGTGACGGGCGCCACCAACATTGCCGGCACCGCCTATGATACCGGCACCTCCATCGCCCCAAATGGTGTGCTGGTTGCCGCCATCACGCCGGTGCAGTTTGCCAGCTTCGTCGACATGAATGACGCGGCCCAGTTGGCCAAGTTCGGTCTGGTGAACGGCGCCACCAACAATGTGAATTGCCGCACGCAGTGCCTGTCGGAAAAGTGGGAGGCGTTGGCCCTGGTCCCGGCCCTGGACGCCGCCAAGCTGGATGACTTCTTCCTGTTCGTGGGCAACGACAATGATTTCGTCACCCAGAACGGTTTCCAGGTGGGCCAAGCCTATAAGGACGCGTCGGGGGTCGAGAATGACACCATGCTGCTGGCCTACCGCCTGACGCTGCCCACCTATGTCGATCCGATGGCCACCGAAAGCCAGGCGCTGACCGGTCCCGCCATCGGTCAGGCGTTGGGTGAAAGCGCGCTGGCCGCCAACGCCGCCGCGTCCGCCGATCTGACGGGCCGCACCCAGGCTATCCGCGCCGGTCTGGCCGCCCGCTCGGAAGGCAGCTTTGAGCTGGCCGCCGGTGGCAACTGGGGTGCCCTGGCCCGTGATGATCAGGATGGCGAGCGCCTGTCGAAGCCGGAAAGCTGGTCGGCGGGGATCGCCGGTGACTATGCCGTGTCCGGCATGGTGCGTATCGGTCTGGCGCTTAACTATGCCGATACGGATGGCAAGTTCGGGAACCTCGGCGGGGCCAAGGTCACGGCCTGGGGTGTCGGCCCCTACGCCACCCTGGCGCTGCCGGGTGGCTTCTATGCCGATGCCAGCTACCGCTATACCGACCTGAAGATCGAAGATATCCGCCGCAATACCTTCGCCTATAACCTGACCGCCAATGGCGAGACGGAGGGCAAGGGCCATCATGTGGGCGTGGAGTTCGGCTCCGTCGCGACGACCGGTTCCCTGCGCTATGGCCCCATCGTCAGCTTCAATTATGACCGGGTAGAGCTGGATGCCTGGAACGAGACGGGCGCCCTGCACCTGAACCTGGACCATTCCGATCTGGCCGAACAGCAGCTGCTGTTCAATATTGCCGGCCAGGTATCGACCCAGATCAATCTGGGCAATGGCCGCATGGCCGTGCCGGAACTGCGTGTTGGCTATCAGGAAGACCTGATCAAGGATGACGGCCAGACTTACACGACCGTCCTTTCCAACCGCCGCACCAGCAGCCTGGCCACCAACACGGCCATCCTGCCCGATCCGCAGGGCGATGGGTTCCGCGTCGGCCTGGGTCTGTCGCTATCGGTGGCTGACAATGCCGGCCTGTATCTGTCGGGCGACACGCTGTTTGTGGAGGATGACAAGCCCGACTACACGGTCGGTGCCGGTCTGCGTGTCGGTTTCTAAGACCAGAACTGAGTTTAGGGCGGAAGGGAAAAGGGGGCGTGCGACCGCCCCCTTTTTCTATTTACGCAACAAAAACTCCCGCCCCACCTTCACCCGCTTCACCCCGTCATATTCGACAATGTCGGTGGTGGCATAGGTCTCCGACCATTTGTCGGGCAGGTAGCTGCCGGTGCCGATCACGTCGATGGGGGCGCCCGCATCGGCCATGATGCGGCATTTTTCCGGGCTGAAGCCGCTGGACGCCACGATCTTGACCTTGGGGAATCCTGCCGCGTCCAGTTGTTCGCGCAGATAATGGATGGCAGCCGCCGAAACGCCGGCCCCGATCAGGTGGCGCAGTTCGCTTTCATCCCGGTAGCCCCGAATGCTGTGCGGTGCGTGGCGTTCCAGCACGGCGTAGCTGGTGGGCGGGTCCAGCCCCTCCAGGAAGCGTCCGCCCGGCGTGTCGATGCGCAAGGACAAGTCGCCCGCCGCCGCCATGTCGGGGAAGCGGTGGCAGACAGCCAGCGCGTCCGTCACCTCCCGTCCGAAATAATCGACCAGGACGGTCATGGGCTGACCGGGGAAGGTCTCTGCATACATTTCCGCCGCGCGCACGGTGGACCCGGCATAGCCGATCAGGGCATGGGGCATCGTACCCAGACCCCGCTCGCGGCCAAAGTAATGGGCGGTGGCGTCGGTGGCATTGCCAATGAAACCCACGGCCCCGTCACGCCGCCGGGCGCGGGCGGACCCGACAGAGGCCGCATAGGCCATGATCTCTGCCATCTCCGTTCCGGCACAATGGCGGGCATCCATGGCCAGGAACGCCACCTTGGGCAGTCCGGCGCACATCATGTAGGCGTTGTAGGCGGCCACACAGGCAGGACCCAGCTTCATCAGGAACAGGGTCTCCAGTTCCGCCATCTGGCTGAACGGGCCGGTGATCCACATCATGGGCTCACCCGCCCCCACCCATTTCGTTTCCTCATAATTCAGCTGGATATTGGGCGTGAAGCCGCGTTCCGCCGCCACTTCCCGTAGCCAGTCCAGCGCCAGACGCGGCGCGAACACCACGGGGCGGCGCATGAACACAGCATAGGTGACCTTCTGATCGCCGAATTTTTCCACAATCGCGCGGGTGCGCTGGAAATAGACGTCGGTCCAGTGGGCGACGGCATCGGCGGCGGGGGGCGTTTTGGTCATGCAGCAAGCATCCTGAAAGGGCTGGCGATGATAAGCCGATCCCGCCCCCAACTGGCAAGAGATGCAAGCCGGTCGCACTTTTGTTTTTGTGCAGGGCGCAGGGTTAGCCCTATCGGGTCGTAACAGGGTGCGTGGTCAAACGCCATCAACCAACAACAAGTTTAGGCAGCGATCCATGACACTCACCCTGAAAATCAATGGTCAGAACCATCCGCTGGATATTGATCCCGACACGCCCTTGCTCTGGGCGCTGCGGGACAATCTGGGCCTGACGGGCACCAAATATGGTTGCGGTATTGGGCAATGCGGTGCTTGTACCGTGCATGTGGATGGGCAGCCGGTACGATCCTGTGCCCTGCCGGTGGAAAGCTGCGCCGGTCAGGCGGTGATCACCATCGAAGGTCTGTCGCCCGACCGCAGCCACGCAGTTCAGCGAGCCTGGATAGAAGGGCAGGTGCCGCAATGCGGGTACTGCCAGTCGGGCATGATCATGGCTGCCACGGCCCTGCTGAAGGAGAATCCCAAGCCCACTGACGCCGATATCGATGCCGCCATCACCAACCTTTGCCGTTGCGGCACCTATCCGCGTGTGCGCGCCGCCATCAAGGCGGCTGCCGGCATTTCGGCGTGAGAGGGGGCAATGATGGGTACAATGGAATTGTCGCGCCGCGGTTTCCTGTTGCTGTCGGCGGGCACGGGTTTCACCTTGGGTTTCGGTGCACTACCGGCGCAGGGCATGCCGTCACCGGGCTTCGGTCCCTGGATCCGTATCGCACCCGACGGGGTGGTAACCGCACTCAGCAATATCAGCGATATTGGTCAGGGCACACATACGGGTCTAGCGCAGGCGGTAGCGGAGGAACTGGCCGTTCCGTTTGCATCCGTGCGGGTGGAAATGGCGCCTGTGGAGAAGGCCTTTTTCAACCAGGGCAACAAGAAATACGCCGTCTATAGCAGCATTGGGCTACGCACCAACCTGCGTCCGCTGAGGATGGCAGCGGCCGGGGCGCGGCAGATGTTGGCTGAGGCGGCAGCCATACGCTTTGGCGTGCCCGTGGATCAGGTGGTGATGCATGAAGGCACAGCATCGCACGCGCCAACTCGTCGGTCGCTGCCCTATTCCGCCCTGCTGGCCGATGCCGTCAAGCTGACGCCCCCGACAGAGCCAAAGCTGACGCCGCGTACCGAATGGAAGGTGCTGGGCCAGTCACTGCCGCGGTTGGATATTCCCGCCAAGGTGGATGGCAGCACGGTTTATGGCCTGGATGTAAATCTGCCCGGCATGCTGACGGCGGTCGTTACCCACGCTCCCACCTTCGGCGGCGTGTTGCTGTCGGTGGACGAAGCGCCGGCCCTGGTGGTGCGCGGGGTGCGCAAGGTGTTGCGTCTCCCGGGTGCCCTGGCGGTTGTTGGCGATGGCTATTGGCCCGCCGCCAAAGGGCTGGCCGCGCTGTCGCCAGAATGGGGACCGGGACCGAATGCCGCCATCGATAGCGAAACCCTGTCCCGGCAGCTGCGCGATGCTGCTATGGCGGGCCAGGGCTATAGCTTTCCGGTGACGGAGATGCAGGGCACCAACATCACCGCCACCGCGCAGGCCCTGGCGGGTGCCGCCCATGTCGTGGATACGCTGTATGAAGTGCCGTTCCTGGCCCATGCCACGATGGAGCCGATGCATTGCACCATCCAACTGCGCCCCGCCGCCGCCGAGATCTGGCTGTCGACCCAGACGCAAAGCGATACGCAGGCCGCCCTGGCCAGGCTGCTGGGGCTGGAGCCGGAGCAGGTGATTGTGAACGGCATGCCCGCCGGTGGCGGCTTTGGGCGTCGGTTGGAGCATGATTTCGTGTTGCAGGCCGGACATCTGGCCAAGGCGTTGGCCGCCGATGGCATCACGGCGCCAGTCAAGATGATCTGGCCACGGGAAACCGATATGCGGTCAGGCTATTTCCGTCCCGCCGTGGCGGCGCGCGTGCGGCTGGCGCTGGGTGCCGACGGGATGCCCATGGGCCTGCGTTGCGACAATGCCAACCCGTCGCTGCTGCAGCATACCGGTCTGATTTTCGCGGTCGGGCGGTCGGCAGGCGACTGGACAGTCGGCATGGGGGTGGTGCGGCAATCCTATGTGATACCGGCCCTGCACTTGACCTGGACCCGTGTCGATCCTGGTGTTCCTGTCGGGTTCTGGCGGTCGGTCGGATCGTCGCAGAATTGCATGTTCATGGAGACGACCATTGATCAGGCAGCCCGGCATCTGGGGGCTGACCCGGTTGCCTATCGCCGCCGGCTGTTGGTGGGAAAGGACCGGGCGCTGACATTCATGAATCGCCTGACAGAGGCGGCCGGCTGGGGCCGACCGTTGCCTGCTGGTCATGCGTTGGGCTTTGCCATGGGGGAGGCGAACAACTCCATCTCGGGCCATGTCGTGGAACTATCGATCCCTGAACCGGGCAAGTTCCGTCTGCACCGCATCTGGGTCGGCATTGATCCCGGTGTGGTGGCCAATCCACAGGCAGTGGAAGCCCAGGTGATGGGCGGTACCATCTTCGGCCTGTCTGCGGCACTGACAGGGGAAATCACCTTGAAGGACGGGATGGTCGAACAGTCGAATTTCGACACCTATCCCCTGGTCGCGCTGGCGCAGGTGCCGCCGATGGAGGTTCTGGTCATTGGCAACAATACCGCCGCTGGCGGGGTGGGGGAGGAAGGGGTGCCCTCCATTGCCCCCGCCATCGCCAACGCCCTGTTTGCGCTGACCGGAACGCCGATCACCCGACTGCCGCTGACGCGGGCCGGGTGGGCGATGGTGTAGGGTGAATATTAGTGAGGGCGTTTACGCCCTCACCAGTTCCGGCAGTGCACGGACGGATTTGGCCTCTGGGAAAACATAGCGGTCGATATCCGCCGCCGGCAGTCCCAGATGGCCGACAAGCACACCCTTCAGCAGGGCGCGCATGTCGGTGGTAGGGGCCAGGTCGCGGCCTTCAAACAGCTTGTCATCGCGCAGACCCGGCCAGTCGCCCAGCACCCGCCCCCCGTTCAGCGCACCGCCGGCCAGCAGGGCCACGCCTGCCGTGCCATGGTCGGTACCGCCGGTGCCATTGGGGCGGATGGTGCGACCGAATTCGGTGACCACGGCGATCAGGGTCTGATCCCAGACAGCCTGCATGCTGGTCCGCAGGGCTACCATGGTTTCGGCGAGTTGGCCCAGGGCGTTGGGCAGGCGGCCCTGCAACGTCCCCTGGCCGACATGCGTGTCCCAGCCGGACAGTTCCAGCGTGGCGATGCGCGGCCCGGCGGGGTCGGACAGCATACGGCCCGCCGTTTCGGCCAGGATCAGGCGATCCTTGCCGCCATCCCGCTTCTTGTTGCCATCCATGCCATTGGCCATGTCGGCCACGCCCAGCCCGGCCATCAGGGCGGGGCCCAGCACGGGATCGTTGCTGTACAGGCCCGCCACCCGGTCCATGAAATCCATGGTCGGTTCGGGCAGGGGTGACGGGGCCCAACTGGCCACCGGCACCGATCCGCGCAGGACCAGCGGCACCCCCTGGCCCAGCGACAGGCCCAGCCCCTTGCCCCCGCCATCCAGGCGGGCCAGGGCGCGGTTCAGCCAGCCGCTGTCATCACCGGCCCGGATACCGCCGGTATCCAGCAGGTCCTGCGCATCAAAATGGCTGCGGTCGCGATAGGGGGTGGCGATGGCATGGACGGCCAGAAGCTGTTTCTGCCCCCACCATTCATGCAAGGGGGCCAGCACCGGGTGCAGGCCGAAACGACCATCCAGGTCCAGAACCCCGCCTTCCTGACCGGGTTCGGCCAAGGCCAGCGTGCCGCGCACCGACCGGTAATCCGGATCGGCATAGGGCACGACGGCACCCAACCCATCCATGGCCCCGCGCAGCACGATCAGCACAAGGCGCCGGTCGGTCCCCGCCGCCGCCAGCGACAGGCGCGGGGATGATGCCGCCAGCAAGCCGGCGGCCCCGGCGGTGGCGATGAAATGACGGCGATGCAGCATCATGATCACCTCCGTTGAAAGGCGGGGGAAGACAGAACCAGGCCCAGCGCCTCTGCCGGGCTTGGTGCGCGGGCCACGGCCTGGCGCAGGCCGTCATCCGCCAGATCGCCCAGCGCCGTATCGATAAAGCTTCTTGCATCCAGCTTCGCGCCGACCCGCTGCCCGAAGGCCAGCGACCAGTCGATCCGGCGCAGGATGGCGTCCGGTCCGGTCCAGTCGGCGGCCTTGTCGGGCCAGCCGGCGGGTGAGGGGGCGGCAAAGGGCATCTGGCCCAGCAGGTTCATCGCATTGACGATCCGGTCGTCCGGTATCTCCGCCGCACTGGCGCGCAAGGTGGCAGTGATGAAATCATTGGGGCTGCGCATCTTGGCCAGCGGCTGCGCCCAGGCGGCATCCATCTTCACCAGCGTTGCCGTGACATGGGCCAGATCGCCCCGGCTATCGCGGAAGGCCTTGGCCAGCGCGGTGACGGCGGCGGGCGGCGGATTATCGGCGATGAAATGCCGGGCCAGCCTTTGCGCCACATGGTTGGCGGTGGCCGGGTGGGCGCACAGCATGTCGATGGCGGCGGCGGCCTCTGCGATCCCGCTTTCCGGGATGCGCTGACCCAGTAGGACCTTCTCCCCCGGCTGATGCCGGCGCGGGGCGAAGGTGGCGGTGCCGCGTTCTTCATCCAGGGTCCAGCCCGTCAGGACCAGGGCCATGGCGCGCACATCATCCTGATGGTAGCCGCCATCGACACCCAGCAGGTGCAGTTCCAGCGCCTCCCGCCCCAGATTCTCGTTCAGGCCCTTGTCGCGTTTCTGCCCGGCCTTGCTGTCCGGCCCGATCGACTGGGCATTGTCCAGATAGATCAGCATGGCCGGATGCAGGATGGCGGCCCGCGCCATGTCGCGGAAATTACCCAGGATATGAGGGCGGATGGCCTCATTCTCATAGGCCAGCCCCAGGGGCGCGATCACCGGGCGTTGGGTCGATACCGTGAAATGGTTCGACCAGAACTGTACCAGCCGCTCCTGCAAGGGGGCATCGCTGCCGGCGGCCAGTCGTGTGCGGATCGCGATATCGGCGCGGTACTGCTCGCGCCCACGCTTCTTCGCCATCTCCTCCACTTCGCCTTTGGCCTTGCGCGCGGCGGCCATGTCGGCGACACGCGGGGCAGAGCCTTGATGGTCTGCAACGATGGCAGGAAGGGGGCGTGGTGTGAGCTGGCTTTCGACCCAGCCGCGCGGATCGGATTTAACCCTGTCCAGGTCACCCGGTCCGGCACCAAAGCCGAAACGCGACAAGGCATGCGCGGCCAGGGTTCCTGGCGCGGTGGTCATCACCATGGTCAATCCTCCTGACAGGAGTGGGTAATCAGTTCCCCGGTGGCGGCGGCGGCGGATGGTGCGGCCCATCCTTGTCCGGCTTGCCCTTGCCCCCGCGCTGGGGCGGTGGGGGCAGAGTGCCGGCAGCCTGGGCCGCCGCCATCCGCTCAACAATCGTACGGTGCAGACGTTCCTGCGCCCGGCCTGTGACTTGGCGAAGGTCGGCCAGGGCTGCCTCAGCGGCGGCGGCATCGAAGGGGCGCTGGCGCAGCGTTTCGGTCACGGCGCGGCGGGCGGCGCGAAACGCCTCCATCTGCGCCTTCACTTCCTCATCCTTCGGGCGCATGGCCTGATCAATTTCCGGGCGCAGCGGCTCCGGCACCAGTCCCATCAGCCGTTCCACGCTGCTGGGCGGGCCACCACCAGCGCTCCCGCCGCGCAGCCAATGTCCGGCAAAGATGCCCAGCACGGCCAGATTGCCGGCGGCAGACAGTACCAGCAGGACGGACAGGATCAGGGTCGAGCGTTTCATTCCACATTCTCCGCATCGGCGGCATCAAGGTAGGGGGTATCTCCCAGCATGGAGACCAGATCCTCCCCCACCACCTGTTCGCCCGCCGTCGCCGTGGGCAGGGTCACCAGCTGACCGTAACCCAGCACAAAGCCAATCACGCCCGCCGCCGTCACTGTCGCCATGCCGGCGGTCCAGCGTCGCCAGCCGGCCAGAAGCAGGTGTGCCAGCGATGGAGCCGCGACGGTACGCGGATGATCCAGCGGGATATCCAGGATGGTCCGGCGCAGATCGGGGCTGGCGCCCGTCACAGGCAGATCGGCCAGCGCCGCCTCCAGAACCTGTTCTGCGGCCAGCAGGTCGCGCAGGTCCGCGTCCGCCGTCAGCGCCCGGTCGGCGGCAAGGCGCAGTGTGGCGGGCCAGCGTGACGGGTCGGCCCCGTACCGGTCCAGAAGATCAAGGAATTCGCGTTTCGTCATGGCAGCCACCTTTGGCCGGTCCGTTCACAAGAGATATTCATCATGTGCCCCATCCTGCCAGCTTTTCCCGCAACGCGCGGCGCGCGCGGACCAGCAGGCTTTCCAGGGCCTTGACGCTGACATCCAGCGCCTTGGCGGCCTCCGCATTCGACAGGCCGCCATCATATGTCAGCGTCACGGCGGCCCGCAGCCGGTCTGGCAGATCGGCGACGGCGGCGGCTACAGCCTGTCTTGTGCGCTGGTCCGACAGGGACCGTTCCTGGTCCATGCCGGGATCAACGGGATCGCCCGCCGCCTCCAGCGGTGCCATGGGGGTCCGGCGCGTCTGGTCCAGGCACAGGTTTGTCGTGATCCGGTAGAACCAGGTGCCGAACCGCGCCGCCGTCGGATCGAACCGGTCCGCATGGCGCCAAAGCCGCAGGAACGCCTCCTGTGCCACATCCTCGGCATCGGCCTGATTGTTCAGGATACGGCGGGCGATGGTGACCGTGCGGTCCAGATGGCGGTCGACCAGCAGACCATAGGCCCGCCGGTCGCCCGCCGCGACCTTTGTCACCAACGCCTCGTCCGGTTCGCCCGCATCATCCAAAATAACGTCCTGCCTGCCGCGCGCCAATGCGCCGGTCCCATCGGGGGGCGGCGCATCCGTCCCCACCACTCTACGTCTCGACAGGCTGGCCGTCATCGTCATAGCGGGACTTGCCGTTACTTGCCGTCGCGCTTATGGCCGCGATGGTCGTCATCACGCGCCGGCTTGAAGGCCGCGAATTCGGCAGCGGTCACGGTGCCGTCCTTGTCGGTGTCCATCTTATCGAACATTGCCAGTTCATGGTCCTGGCGGGCCTTTTCACGGGCAGCTTCGACTGCGGCGGGGAAGTCAGCCCGCTTTACCTTGCCGTCGCCATCCTTATCCAGCGCCTTGAAACGGTCAGCCTTGATGGCAGCGCGCTCGGTATCGTCCAGCTTGCCATCCTTGTTGGTGTCATACTTGGCCAGCATCTCTGCCCGGCCCGGTCCACGGGGGCCGTCGGCGGGGCCCATCTGCTGGGCAAAGGCGGTCAGCGGGGTGGCCAGCAGGGCCGAAACGGCCAGGGCGGCAAAGGTGCGGTGGGTCATGGTCATATCCTGAAACTCCGTTTGGGAATGGGGCCGCCGCGATTTCCTGCGGCGGGGAACAGGGGCGTTTCAGGCGCCATATCGCCCTTGTTCAATCCTGATACGAACGGTGCCGGGGAACCCTGCATTCTGACTTTTAGGAAAAAGATGTATTGCTAACGGATTAGTGATAATAACCGTATGTTAATGCTGTTGGTGGCGCGGGTCAGGGCAAGGATCTGCTCACCTTCAATTGGGGCAACCAAGGCGATGGCGCCGGCACAGGAGAGCAAGTTGAGGGGGGTCGTCTACGGGCGCAGCCTTGATTTCAGGCCGCAGCCGCCCGACCCGGATGTGCTGGGTTCGCCACTTAAACTGACCGATGTCGAGATTGTCAGGTTGCCGCAGAAGGGCTGGCGCGATCATCTGCGCCTGTTTCTGCAATCATCCGGCCTGACCTCTGTTCCCACCGTCGTCCGCTTGCGCTGGCAGGCGCATGAGGTGATCGACTGGCTGCAATCCTCGCTTCTGTCCAAAGGCCGGGGTAAGCGGGCCTCTGTCTCTCATCCGTTGCAGATGATGTCCGCCATCGAGTTCCTGATGGCGATGCCCGGTGAGTTGGAGGCGGAGCGGCGGATCATGCATACGCTGATCGGTCGCGCCCTGCTGGAATATCGCAAGCGGGTCAGCGCCAACCGCGAACGGCCCCTGAGCTTCACCAAGGAAGCGACCACGCATTTCTTCGCGGGCTTCAAAGAACAGCAGATGCTGGCCAAGACCAGCACGCCGGGGGAGCAGTTCGCGACTGTCCAGCGTATCTACAACAGCTACTATTTCTTCCGCGCCTACTACATTTTCGCCATCCTGGCCCGCGAGCCGGGGGATAGTGGCAGCAAGCTGTTTTCTAAATTCATGCGTGCCTGCTTCTTCATGTCCACCATTCAGGATGACGGGACCATCGCGCCGAAACCCTCCTATCGACAATTGCCGCCCAAGGAACATGTTGTGTTCCTGGCCAAGCGTGATGTGGCCCTGCAATCCCGTTTGCGGGAGGATGAGGCGCTGCGCAGTGAGTTGCAGAACATGTTGCGTTTCTTCCGGCCCCTGCGCGGCTGAAGCGGCTCTCTTGTCCTCCTGACAAAGGTGTGCTTTGCGGCCTCCGACATCGCTGTCACCATGCCGCCCTGACAATAGGGAGGAGAAAAGACAGCATGCGTATCGCCGTCATTTCCGATGTTCACGGCAATCTGGGCGCTCTGACTGCCGTCCTGGCCGATATTGACCGGCAGGGCGTGGATCAGGTGGTGGATCTGGGCGACAAGCTGTCAGGCCCCCTGTACCCCGCCGAAACCGCCGACCTGATGAGGAGCCGCGACATCCTGCATATCGCCGGCAATCATGAACGCCAGTTGCTGGAACTGCCTGTTGCAAAGATGGGCATGTCGGATCGGCTGGCGCATGAGGCGCTGACGCCGGCGCACCGGGACTGGCTGACCAGCCTACCGGCACAGCGGGAGATGGCGGGCGGCGAGGTCTGGCTCTGCCATGGCACGCCCGCTTCAGACCTGATCTATTTCCTTGAGGAATTGGGCGACTGGGGCAGTCGCCCCGCCGCTGTCGCCCTGGTTGCCGAGCGGGCCGGGGACATCCAGGCGCCGGTTATCCTGTGCGGCCATTCCCATGTTCAACGCGGGGTGCGCCTGCCCGACGGGCGGCTGGTGGTCAATCCCGGTTCGGTGGGCTTGCAGGCCTACCTAGATGATTTCCGGTTCCCCCACCGCAATGAGATGGGCAGCCCGCACGCCCGTTATTGCCTGTTGGACCGGGCGCGCGGTACCTGGGCGGTGACCATGGTGGAGGTTGCTTATGACTGGGATGCCGCTGCCGATCTGGCGGCTTCCCGTGGTGCCGACGGCTGGGCCTTGTCCCTGCGCACGGGCCGGGCGGGGTGATGACTTCCGGCGCGGCGGGGGATCGGATAGGCTGTCCGCCCACTCGACAGCAAGGATACGCCGCCGCATGAACCCGCATGTGCCCGACAGCGACGGCAGTTATCTCTATTACGACAGCGACTACCCCTGGCCGGAGGATCTGGCGGCGGACCCGTCGCTGCACGCCTCTGCCCTGCGGCAGGGCATTTTGCATGACGTGCCGCATTATCTTGGTCTGGCCAACGAACTGGCCGCCCTGCTGGGCCGGGCGCCCAAACTGCTGGAACTGGCCTGCGGCACCGGCCGGCTGTCGATACCGCTGGCGCGGGAAGGTTTCTCGGTTGCAGGGCTGGACGCATCCCCCACAATGCTGGCGGGGCTTGCCCGCCGGCTGGAGCGCGAAGGACCGGAGGTCACGGCGCGGGTGACGGCTGCGCAGGGGGACCTGCTGCAACTAGACATGCCGGTGAAGGACCATGACTTGGTCATCATGGGCTTCAATATCCTGATGCTGCTAGCCGATTTTGAGGCACAGATCATCGCTCTGGAAAAGGTGCGCGATCACTTGGCACCGGGTGGCATTCTGGCGCTGGATGTGGTGAACCCGCTGGTCATGCCGCTGGGCGCCACCCAGGCGCCGGAGGTCAGCTACAGCCGGGTGAACCGACGCACCGGCAATCTCTATACGAAGTTCGCTCTGGTCGGCACCCTGGATGAACGGGAGGTGCAGCGCAATTACGGCTGGTATGATGAGGTGGTGCCCGGCGGCGCCGTCCGCCGCACCCATTACCATTTCGACTGGCGGCCCCTGTTCCGGTTCGAACTGGAACTGATGTTGCGCCTTACCGGGTTCAACCCGATCCGCGTGGATGGTGATTTCCAGGGGACGCCGTTCGATGTCGGCGCCGCCAAGATCGTGGTGGTAGCGCGGCGGGTGTGATTTACGCTGACAGCCGCTTTTCAATCGCCTGATCGATATGGGTCTTCATGTCCGGGTCGCTGCTGTAAAGGCGGTTGAATTCCCGCTTGTCCAGCAGGAGAAGCTGACAGTAGGCGATGGCCGTGACATCGGCATTGCGCGGCTGGTCCAGAACCAGGGCGATCTCCCCAAAGAAATCGCCGCTGCCCAGACGGATCGGTGTATCCAGCCCTGGCACATGCACCGCCACGGCCCCCGATGACACGAAATAGACCGTGTCGCCGCGTTCTCCCTTGCGGACGATGGTCTCCCCCGGAAAATAAAGCCGGGGGCGCAACAACCGTTCGATCCGCAGCAACCGGTCCGGTGGCAGGCCGGTGAACAGCGGCACGCGGCTGATCAACTCATGCGTGGCCAGCCCCAGGTCAAGCTTGGGCGGGCTGCTGACCTCCTGCCAGCGTTCCCGCAGGTCACGCTCCAGATCGTTCAGGATTTCCCGGCTGATCAGCGCTTCCTCGAACAGCGACTGGGTAGAGCGTTCCTCCATGCGCAGGCCGGCGCGGATCAGGTATTGAGCCTGTACTGCATCCAGATAGGCCGGATATTGCAGACGGATGGCGTCCAACGCCTCTTCCACCACCTTCACACGACCGGTCAGGCGGGCGCGGACCCCTTCTGCGGCTTGTTTGCCCAGCATAGGAACAAGCCGGTCGTTGGCAAACTGGTTCAGTTCCTGAAGGCAGAACCGCAGGGCCGTGAGCATGGCATAACGCTCAGTCAGCCGCGCCGACACAGGCCGTTCCCACCCGAACCGACGATGCAGCCACAAGGCAGTGCGCAGTGCTCGTCCGGCCTTCAGCTGTTTGCCTGCCGCCTTTTCATAGGCTGTGGCACCACCGGTTTTCAGGGCGTCCTGAAGGCGTCCGGCGGCGGCGGCCAAGGTTTGTACCGACAGGCGGGAGATCACACCGTCGCGGAAGTAGGAGAGGTAGCGCTGTTCCTCATACCGGGCCAGGGTGGATAGGCCGATAAACACCCGGTCATCCAGCGATAGCGGGCCATATTGGCTTTCCAGATCCAACTGCTCTTGCGCCAATTCGGCACCGCGTTCCAGCAGCGGATCCACCGCGTGCGCGACGTCCAGGCCGAACTGTTCGGCCACCTCTTCCAGATCGCGCCGTACATTGGAGAGTGACAGGCCGACTGCCCGGTTGCGCAGCGCCAGTTCCACGGGAGACAGACGATCCAACCGCAGCAGGCGGATCAAAGGGCGCAGCGTCGTGCCCTGGACAAACAGGGTGAACAGCACGAAACCCGTCACCACAACGGCCACATGTTCCTGAATATAGTCGGGTAGCGACTGATGCTCCGTCACCGCCAGTGCAAGGGCCAGCGATACCGCACCGCGCAGCCCACCCCAGGTCATGACAATGCGGTAGCGGTTGCTGATATGATCCGATGCACCGATCCAGTGCAGGGCCGGTAGGATGCCAAAAATCACCAGGGCGCGTGCCACCAGGGCGGCCACGATCAGGGCAACCAGCAGGGCGATATGGCTCCATTTCGCCTCCATCATGGTGGGGGGCACCAGCATGGAGGCGAACAGGAAGATGAGGGAATTGGCCCAGAAGCCTAACTGGCTCCATACCTGTTCCAGGCCGGACCAGCTTTCGGGGCTGATACGGGTGCGCCCGGCAGACGCCATGACGAGGCCGGCCACGACCACGGCCACGACGCCCGATACATGCAGATAATGTTCGCCCAGGATGAAGGAGAGATAGGCTAAAGCCACCGTCAGCGTGATCTCCGACAGGGTCTGGTTGCGCAGTGGAGTGACCACCAGCGCCGTCAGCCAGCCCAGCAGCCAGCCGACGGCCACCCCGCCCACGAACTTGAACACGAAGTCGGATGCGGCGGCGACCAGATCGGGCTCCCCGCCCTGGGTCAGGATGCCCAGCAGCAGGGTGAACAGCACGATGGCGGCGGCGTCGTTGAACAGGCTTTCACCCTCGACCAGGATGGTCAGGCGGCGCGGCGCACCCAGGTCGCGGAAGATACTGACCACGGCGGCGGGGTCAGTAGTGGCGATGATGCTGGCCAGCAGGAGGCACACGATAAGCGCCTTTTGCGTCGGCATACCGTGCCACACGCCCCAGACCCACCACATGGCCAGGCCGGCGACCAACGTACAGACCAGGACGGCCACGATGGCCAGCAGCAGGATTGGCCCCAGATCATCCAGCATACGCCGGACATCCACGCCCAGCGCTGTTTCAAACAGAAGGATCGGTAGGAAAATATACAGGAAGGCGGCGGAGGTCAGTTCCACCTCGCCAACGGCATTGATGAAGGCCGTGACGGGGCCGGTCACCCCCTGTTCCACCCCGCCGCCCAAATGCAGCAGCAGCCCGATGCCCACCCCCAGGGCGGCCAGCACCACCGTGTAGGGCAGGCCCAGGCGCTTGGCCAGCGGCGGCAGCAGGCTGACCAGCCCCAGCAGGCCGGCAACAGCCAAAAGCGTGTTGATCAAAGTTTCCATGGATACGGCACACGCGGCAGGGCGGGCAGGAATGGGCGGCAGAATGGCACGGATGGAACGCCTTCCGCTAGCGTTCGGACCCGGCGTTGGCGGAAGGTCGCCCCTGCGCCATGCTTGCCGCTGCATGATGGTTAGCGTAAGTTAATTGCATTGATTCAATGATCTTGATGAAAAGAAGGCAGCCACTCCGGGGCGGAATCAGGCGGCCAAAGAGGACAGGGACGGTCGTCAGGCCGATCGGGGGGCGAGCGTAATGGCGGATGACCTGCTGGACTTTGCGGCGGAACCGGCACCGGTGCCGGTAACCCCGTCGCTGCCGCCATGGCTGGTCCTGATCGTGGATGACGATCCGTCGGTTCATTCCGTCACGCGCCTTGCCCTGCGTGACATGGCCCATGCAGGCCGCAAGCTGCTGTTTCTTTCGGCCTATTCGGCGGCGGACGCGCGCCAGATGCTGGCGGTCTATCCCGATATCGCCCTTATCCTGCTGGATGTGGTGATGGAGGCGGAGGATTCGGGCCTGCGTTTGGTCCGGACCGTGCGGGAGGAGATGGGAAACCACGATGTCCGCATCATTCTGCGCACAGGCCAGCCGGGACAGGCGCCGGAGCGTGAGGTGGTGGAGCGGTATGACATTAATGATTACCGTGCCAAGGATGAACTAACAGCGCGCCGTCTTTGGACCTCTGTCTATACGGCCCTGCGCGCCTATGAGCAGATCCGTGAACTGGATGATCACCGGGCCGGCCTGACCCATGTGCTGGATGCCACGGCCCGGCTTTTTGGTGAACATGATCCCGAACGGCTGGCCCATGCCGCTGTAGAAGCGCTTGCCGCTGTGGCGGGGCAGGGGGCGGGTGTGCTTCTGGTCCGCTGCGACCGGCTGCCTGACGGCACGGCGGGAGAACCGCGTCTGCTGGCCGGAATTGGAGAGGGGGGGCTGGCCATGACGCCGGGCTTCCTTTCGCATCTGGTGCCGGCCGAGATCGGTCAGCAGGTGGCAGAGGCCCTCGCCTCTGGCGCACCGGAGCGGGGGAGCGGCTGGTTCGCGCTGTCCAGCGCCCTGTCCGGTGAGGCCGCCATCGTGCTGCACCTGTCGCGTCTGCCGCCGGGCCGGTATCCCGATGTGGGGACCTTGTCGCTGTTTGCACGCACCGTCGCCGTCAGCCTGGAAAATTCCCGGCTGGTGGCGCAACTGTCCCAGGATCGCACCCATGACCGTGCCACCGGCCTTTTAAACCGCCTTGGCTTCATCCAGGCTATCGAGGGGCGGTTGGCGCAAATGCAGGCGGGCAAGGCCGATGCCGTGGCCGTCGGCATTATCGACCTGCGCCATTTCCGCGATATCAACCAGGAACTGGGCGTGGCGGCCGGTGACCGGCTGCTGGTCAAGACGGCTAACCGCATTACGGCTGCCGCCGGCCCTGGCGCCATCTGTGGACGGACGGGGGCGGATCAGTTTGCCCTGCTGCTGCCGGGTGCGCCCATCCTGTCTGCCGCCCGCGACATGGTGCAGGCCGTGGTGACGGCGGTCAGCGAACCGGCGATCCTGGCGGGCCGGGAGGTGCATCCCATGTCCTCCCCCGGGCTTGCCTGGTGCAATTGCGGCGGGCGGCATGGGGAAGAATTGCTGGCCCGTGCGGAGGAGAGCATGCAGGCCTCCAAACGTGCCTATGGCCGCCTGCAGGAGGTGGTGATCGGTGCCGACCGGGAGGAAGGCGGGCGCTTGGGCCTGACCATGGAATTGGGTACTGCCCTGAAGCAGGGGCAGTTCGAGCTTTATTACCAGCCCATCGTCGATGCCGCGACGCGGGAGGTGGTGGCCTTTGAGGCGCTGGTGCGCTGGAACCACCCGTCACGCGGGATCGTCATTCCTGCCGCTTTCATCCCGACGGCGGAGGAGACAGGCCTGATCGTGCCCATCGGCACCTGGGTGATGCGGGAGGCCGCGGTCCAGACGGCCGAATGGACCCGGCGCGCGGGCCGTCCCGTCTGGGTCTCCGTCAATATCTCCGCCGCCCAATTGTCGGAGCCTGGGTTCCTGGACAATGTGCGCAAGGT
Organism: Niveispirillum cyanobacteriorum; assembly: GCF_002868735.1. Classification (GTDB taxonomy): domain Bacteria; phylum Pseudomonadota; class Alphaproteobacteria; order Azospirillales; family Azospirillaceae; genus Niveispirillum; species Niveispirillum cyanobacteriorum. The sequence goes on from NZ_CP025611.1 coordinate 90,109, forward strand.
CATCGCTGACAGCGGCGTAGACCCGACCCTGCTGAAGCTGGAGGTTACCGAAAGCACCATCATTGGCGATCCGGCGCATGCGGCGGAAATCCTGACGGGCCTGCGTGACCTGGGCATCCGGCTCTGCATGGATGATTTCGGTACCGGCTATTCCAACCTGTCCTACCTGCAGACCTTGCCGTTCGACTTCCTGAAGGTGGACCGCGCCTTCGTGTCCAGCATGATTGACCGGTTCGAAAGCCGCACCATCCTGCGCACCATGCTGGCCCTGGCACAGCAGTTGGCGCTGGAGGTTGTGGCCGAAGGGGTGGAGACGGACGAACAGGCGGACGAGCTGTCACGCCTGGGCTGCGGCTTCTTGCAGGGCTATCTCTATGGCCGGCCCATGCCCGCATTGGATGCGGGCCATTTCATAGGGGTGGCGCCGGTGGGGGTGTGAGTTAGCCCATGACCACGCGGTTTCGGCCTTCCATCTTGGCGGTGTAGAGGGCGCGGTCAGCACGGTTGAGCAGTTGATCCAGCCCTTCGCCCTCGGTCAGCATGGCGACGCCGACGCTGACGGTTAGCAGGCAGGGGTCCACCACGTCCGTTCCCATCCCCTCAACCGAGGCGCGCAGCCGTTCTGCGGCGGCCAAGGCACCCGCGATCCCCGTATCGCCCAGCAGGACGGCAAACTCCTCCCCACCGATACGGCCCATCACATCCTGGTCGCGCAGCGCCTGCCGACAGGCGCTGCGGAAGGCGATCAGGCTGGCATCGCCGGCGGCATGGCCGAACCGGTCATTGATCGATTTGAAATGGTCGATATCCAGCATCAGCAGCGACAAGGGGGTGCCGGTCAGCCGGGAACGCGCCAGTTCGGCCTGCGCCTTGTCCAGAAAGGCGCGGCGATTGGGCAGGCCGGTCAGGGCATCCACGGTGGCCAGTTCCCGAAAATGCGCCTCCAGCCGCGTCCGTTCCGCCACCTCCGCCTGCAGGCGCTGGTTCAGCTTCCTGAAACGCGCGGTGACAAGACTGACGGCCAGGGTGATACAGGCCAGCGCGGCAAAGGCCGCATAAAACCAGGTCAGGTCGGGTTGATGATCGGGGATATAAAGAAAGCCGCGCAGATCGACATCGCCGGGCACCAGCCCTGCCGCCGCGAAACCCTGCGCGATATGCCGCCAGCGCCCCTCATGCATATAGCCGACCTCCACCATGTCGGCCATCATCAGACGCGCCATCTCATCCGCCTCGAACAGCAGGCGCTGCCGTTCCAGGCCGGGTGCATAGGTGCGCAGGATCAGGTCGATGGCGGCATCCGGGTTTGACAGGGCTTCCCGCCAGCCGCGCAGGCTGGCCCGGCGGAAGGCCTCCACCACGGCGGGGTTCTCCCGCACCATGCGTTCGGAGGTGAAGATGGTGTCGCCATAGAAATCGATGCCCGCTGCGCGCGGGGAAAATACCTGATAGGGGATACCGGCCACGCGCAGATCATAGGGTTCGCTGGTCGTGTAGGCTGTGATGGCATCGACCTCCCCCTTGATCAGCGCCTCCACAGACCCGCTATGCGGCAGTACCGTCAGCTTGTCCTTTGGAACGCGTTCGACCGCCAAATAGGCCAGCAGTTCCTCCGCATGGGTTTCCAGCATCAGCCGGTGACCGGGCAGGGCATGGACATGCGGTGGACCTATATCGGTACGGGTCAGCAGGACAAAGGGCGAATGCTGTAACAGGACGGCCATGGCCACCACAGGCCGGCCCTTCACCCGTTCCACCAGCAAGCCGGCGCTGCCCACGCCGAAATCGGCCTCGCCATTGGTGACGCGCTGGGCCGCGTCCATTGTCGGGCCCCCTTCCAGGATGCGGACATCCAGGCCGGCCTCCCGGTAATATCCCTTCTCCAGCGCGATATAGAATCCCGCCCCCTGGAACTGGTGTGTCCATTTGAGCTGTAGTCTTACGGGTGTCAGCAGGCCTTCGCCTGCCGCCTGGGCGAGAACCGGCGATACCCAGAACAGGGTGCAGAGCAGCAGGGCCAGAATTCGGCCCGCGACCGTCAGAAGGAAGGCATGCTTGGGTATGGGCATTGCCGCGATCTTATGGGGCTTACTTGGGCCAGATTACACCAATTCAGGTACCGGGCATGGTCAATCTCGCGGGTCGTCGATCAGGCCCGCCGGTTCCGGCTTGTCATCACCCTTGCCCATGATCTCCGTTCCCCAATCGGCAATCAGCAGGCTGCGCCGTTCCTCCAGTTCCTTGATCTTCGCCTGGCTGCGCAGACTCATGATCGCGGCGACGATCTGGGGGATGAAGAAGTACATCAGCCAGCCGATGGCCGCCGCGCCGAACATGATCAGCCAGGTGCCAGGATCGGCCAGCATCCGCAGCGTGACGGCCATTTCATGCCCGCGCTGCCACAGCCGGACGACGAAGGGCGCAATGCCGCACAGGTTCATGGCACCGACCGTCATAGCCGCCGATTTCTCCGGATCACGGTCGATCAGGTAGGCGACGAAGGTGGGCGCCAGCCCCGCCAGAACCAGCACACTGGTCGGCATCATCATCAGGCCCGCGGGGGCCAGCAACAGCAACAGCAACAGTGCGCCGCCGCCGCCGCTGCGCCGCTTGGGCGGGCGTTTGCCAAGAGACGTGCTCATGCCAGCCTCAGCATGTACAGGACCGTGCCGATCATGGTCATGCCGGCAACGATGGCGGTGACCACGGCGGCGATCTGTCTCCCAGTGCCATCTGCCAGGGCCGCCTTGTCATTGGCTGTGGATTTCAGTTTTTCGATCTGTCGTGTCAGACCTTCATACTGCCGCATCGCGGCCAGGAAGCCCTTGTCGTCGGCGCGGATGGCATCGACATTATCGACGATGCGGACAATGGCATCCAGAACCCCGTCGCGCGCGACGTTGGTCACTTCCGCCTTCATGCGGTCGCGCGTCTCCCGGTTCTTGAAGCGCTTGAAGACCGGATCCATCAGCGAGACCAGCCAGCCGCATAGGTTGGGCAGACGGGCAGGACCGAACCGGTTCTGCACATCGGCCAGCACCGTGATCATGGCGATCATACGCCGCGCCGGATCATGCGGGTTCGACAAAGGCACCAGCAGCCGGTCATTCAACTTCTTGTGATGCGTGGTGATATAGCCCAGCACATGCCGGTCCACCGGGTCGCGCCCCCGGTTCGGCTTCAGGGCGATCTGGTCCAGGGCGGACAGCAGCTCCGCCGGGCTCAACACATAATGGTCGCGCAGCTGCGGCGACAGGCAGGGGCAGGAGGGGCATAGCTCATAGACGATGCGTTCGATCCCGAACCCCATACCGACATGTTCCAACAGGGCGCGGTAGCCATCATAGGCCTGGACCATGGGCACATATTCAGGCCGGAAGTCGGCCTGGCAGTTCACCCAGAAATGAGGGAACTGTGCCAGCACGAATTCGGCGAAAGGCTGTACACCGCCATTCTGCCAGATGGCCTCCGCCAGCGCCGTGCCCAGACCGTCGGGCAGGACCGAGATGCCGCGATAGCGGATGGGCGATGGCGGGTCCAGTGCGATGGAGACGCGCGTGACCAGCTTATCCTCCTGGCTGGCGCCGCGTCCGCCAGCCCCGGCAGAGGCGATGGCGGTCTGCATGGCCTCGGCCCGCGCCTCATCCCCCACCGACCTGCGCACCCATTTCTCCACATCGCCGCGTTCGATCAGGGCGGCGGCGGCGGCACTGTGCCGGGTCAGCGACCGGGCCAGCGCCCGGCAATGCATCAGGTCCTCGCCCTGGAACTCAAAAGGCCGAGCACCACGGCGCGGCACCTGCGGCTGCTTGGGCGACATGCGCCGGCCTTGCAGCCAGAGGTCCAGGTCGGAGACGGACCAGCGCTGCTTGGGATCATCGATCATCAGGCCGCGCAGCGGCTCCACCAGGCTTTGCGGCAGGCGTACCTGGCTGGTCAGGGCCGGATAGGTGCCCTTGTCCATCTTCAGCTTCAGGATGCTTTCATCATCCAGATCGGCCAGCGGGTTGCGGCCCAGATAGAGCACCAGCAGCGTGACGCCCAGCGCGTAGAGATCATCGGCAACGGTGCCGGGGCCGCGCCCCGCCGGCTGCGCCATCCCGCGTTCAATGGTCTCCACCAGCAACGGTTGGCCATAGCCAACGGGTGTCGACAGGCAGTCGCCGATGGTGACGGTGGGGGAGGCGGGGTCCTTCTGGAACAGGTTGGTGGGCCTGATGGCACCACAGGTCATGCCGCGCGCATTCATTTCCCGCAGCGCGAACAGCAGCGTCGGCATCAGCGAACGGCTGATCGTGTCGTCAGATATGGGTTCGCGCGTCTCGCCCATATCCTGCATGACCCGGCGCCCACCGGGTCGTTCATAGATCAGGACGAAACGCTTCTTGCCCTCCGGCGTCCAATCCACCGTGCCCCAGTCCATCAGGCGCAATACCGCCGGATTTTCAATGGCGCGGTAGGTGGCCATCATGTCGATGCGGGCCGGCACGGACCGGTCGGTGACGATGGCAAAGACTTCCGTCTTGCGGTCCCGGCTCATCCGCGCCGCAAAGGCGGGGCCGCCCGCCGAATCGAGTGCCGGCAGGGCTGTGCCAGGCATGATCTCGCACCGTCCGCCCAGATCGACGGGCGACGATGGGACCATCATCTCCGCCCCACGGCGGGGCGGCGGCGGGGCGGGCTTCTCGTCAAGGTCGGCGCTGCTGGCCATGATCGAAAGGGGCGCTCCGGTCGGATGATCGTAATGGCGGGTAAATGGTTCCGCGCGATCATCGCAAACCATGTGCGAATGCACAATGGCACGCGGTTGCATGCAGCCGAAAGAAACAGGCACCTGAACTTTGGCCTAATACGTCTATCCGGGGCCGATCCAACCATCAATGCTTGTGGCGGAGGTCCAGGACCTGCTGTGCTGTCAGGGGGCGGTAGTAGAAGTATCCCTGGCCGTAATCGCATCCTGCATCGGCCAGCGCCACCAGTTGCACCAGATGCTCAACGCCCTCTACCACGGTCCGCATTCCCAGTTTGCCAGCCAGGTCGACAATGAACTGAACGACGGCTAGCTGCCGTTCATTCTCCACAACATTATCGACGAAACTCTTGTCGATCTTCAGGGTCGTGGCGGGGCAATTGACCAGCAACGATAGGGCAGAATGGTCACGACCGAAATCATCAATAGCGATGCCGAAACCTTCTGAGGCAATAGCTTTGACCTGGGCCATCACCGCTTCGTTGCTCAACAGTCCCTCTGTGATTTCCAGCTCCAGCTTATCCCGGTCAAGGCCCAGGCGCCGGCATTCCTCAGTCAGAATTTCCAGGACGGAAGGGGCGCAATTATCTGGCTGAAGCTGAAGCGGGGAGACGTTGATGGACAAATGGATGCTCCGCCCCTGTTGCCGCCATAGGTGCTTCTGGCGCAGCGCTTCCCGCATCAGCCATTCGCCGATTGGAACGATGGTCTGGTTGCGTTCGGCCAGTGGTATGAATTCCGCCGGTGATACAGAACCGAATTCAGGGTGGCGCCAGCGCAGCAGCGCTTCCACCCCAAATACCTCTCCTGCCCGTATGTCGATCTTCGGCTGGTACACAAGCGACATACCGGACCCGCCACGTGCAAACCAGAGGCCGTCTTCCAACGCCCGCTGCCGCGCCAGTTTGCGGCGAAGATCATCAGCATACCAGCCGATCTGCCGGCTGCTGCGCTGTGCCTCTCGCCGGGCGGAGCGGGCCGCCATGACCAGCATGTCCATATTGTCGGCAGCGTCGATGAAGCTGGCCACACCACAGGACAAGGACAGGTGGCATGTGGTGTTGCCCACCCGCAATGGCGCCTCCAACAGGCGGATGATGCCCTCCACCTCCGCGTTGGCATCAGGCAGCAGGGCCGCGAACCGTTCACTGTCGAACCGGGCCAGCAGCGCATTCTGACCGAAGGCTAATGTCATCCGGTCACGGATCGTCGCCAGCAGGATCAAGGCAGCATCATAGCCCAGGCGTGAAATCAACCCGTCATAATCGTTCAATTCCATATAGATCAAGATGGCGTTACCGCCGCCGGCTGACAGGGTCTTTAGCAGGCGATTACCTTCTGTCACGAACCCATGCTTGTTCAGCATTCCGGTCAGCGGATCGTGCAGCAGCGCCGGCGCCTGATAGGCGCAGGGGCAGCTCGCCAGCATTTCCGGCATCATATCAAGACCTTGGATCATTTCTGAACCCCGTCGGTTCGGCATGATCAAGATTACTATAACTTTATGGTTAAGCCATTTGTCCAGATGGTCAGGTTTCCAAGGTTCCGCCGGAGCGACATTTATGCTGCCTGGCGCAGATCCAGAATCCGGCCCGCGCACATGGGACGGTAATAGAAATAGCCCTGGCCATAGTCACAGCCGGCCCCGGCGACCGCCACCAACTGGCGGATATGCTCAATCCCTTCCACCACCGTGCGCATGCCCAGATCATGGGCCAGTTCGGTGATGAAACGGATGATCGTCGCCTGACGCGGGTTGCGCAGGACATTGTCCACGAAGCTCTTGTCGATCTTCAACGTATTAGCCGGGCTTTCCACCAGCAGGGACAGGGCCGAATGGTCCCGCCCGAAATCGTCAATACCAATGGAAAAGCCCGCATCGGCCAACCGGCGTACTTGTACCATGGCACGCTCGTCTGTCAGCATGCCTTCGGTGATCTCCAGTTCCACCTTCCGGCGGTCCAGGTCCAGACGCGCACATTCATCGACCAGGATTTCCAGAACAGAGGCGTGGCTGGGTTCCACCAGCAACTGTACCGGCGAGATATTGATGGCCATGGAAAGGTCCATGCCATCCCGCCGCCAATCCGCCTGCTGGCGCAGCGATTCCCGGATCAGCCATTCGCCCAGCGGATTGATGGTGCGGGTCCGTTCGGCTACCGGTATGAACTCGGCTGGTGAGATGGCACCCAACTCCGGATGGGACCAGCGCATCAGCGCCTCCACCCCCGTCACGCGGCCAGAATGGATTTCGACCTTGGGCTGATAAAGCAGCGAGATGCCGGCGCCGGCCCGGCTGGCCCACAACCCATCCTCAATGGCGCGGCTTCGTGCCAGACGCTTGCGCAGGTCGCTGGCGAAGACGCTGACCGACCTGCCCGCATTGGCAGCGTCCCGCCGCGCAATGCGAGCGGCCACTACCAGCATATGCATATCGTCGGCGGCTTCGGGATAGGAAGCGACGCCGCAAGTGATGGACAGATGATAGGCATGGCCGCTAATGACCACCGGTGTTTCCAGCGTCCGGTTCAGGGCCTCCAGACTGTCCCCCGCATCAGGCAACAGGGCCACGAAACGCTCACTGTCCAGACGTGCCAGCAGGACATCGTCACCAAAGGCCAGTTCCAGGCGCCGCCGCATGGCGTTTAGCAGTTCCAGCGCCTCCTCATATTCCATGCGGGAGACGATACCTTCGTAATTGTTCAATTCGATGAAGACGACATGCGGATGTTCTCCGGCCAGCACCATCATGGGTAGCAGGCGGTTTCCCTCGCGGATGAAGCCGTGTTTGTTCAGCAATCCCGTCAACGGGTCGCGCAGGGCGACAGGGGCCTGCGGCGCCATGGCCGAGACGGTGTCGTCGCCTGCACGGAGGTAATGTACCCGTTGCATCTGAACCCTGCCCATCATCTTGCAATCCATTGCAACATCATGGGGCAAGATGATTATTTTGTCAGATGTGCAGAGGGATAGTTGATCATATCAATTAATGAATTCTTCGTTAATCATTAACCATAAAATATTCAGTGAATATCCAATTGCCAACGGGATGAATACATACCTTTGGTGGGGGTGCTGGAAACCTGAGAAATCTTCCGGTGCAATATCTTACGGGCATTCGGGTGTCATCCTGCGCCCAAGAGAAACAGAATGACACCCAAGCCGTGTTTCCTTATGTGCCTTCTACCCGCAAGATGGCACCATCAACGCCCGTGACCCGCACGCGGCTGCCCTGTGGCATATCGGTGGCGCCTGCGACGCGCCAGATGCCGTCGGCGACCCGGGCCCGGCCATAGCCGTTCACGATCGCTTCCTCCAGCGTCAGGACCTGTCCCAGATATTGCTCCCCTCGGCGGTTCAGGGTGCCCGACTGTGTATCGTCAGGGTCTCGCCGCGCCAACAGGCGTGACAGGAACCAAGCGAGCATCGCCAGCACGCCAAACAGCACCAGTTCTGCAACCAGCCCGATATCGAAGACCAGCGCGACCACGCCAACAACGCCCGCGGCCCCGCCGATCCACAGCAATGCTGCCCCCGGAATGAACATTTCCAGTGCCGCCAGGACCAGCGCCAGGCACCACCAGTACCAGTAGAGAACGCGAAACCCTTCCATCGCTTCCTCCTTCAATCCGGTCAGATTTTTCAGGTGCCGCTACTGTCGCCCCAGGGCGACGGCTGCTGCTGCGCGGCTTTGATGGCGGCAACCTGTTCGGCGTTGGTTCCGTCGGTGGCGGGCAGGGCCGCCGCCGCGGGCTTGCGGGGCGGTTTGGATGCCGGTGGGATTGTGGGGCCGTTGCCGCCATCGCCCTTGAACGCATCCTTCGCCAGTTCGGCCAGACCGCCCAGCGAACTGATGATGCCGGTCGCCTCCATGGGCATGAAAAAGACCTTCTGGTTCGGGCTGTGTGCGAATTCCTTGAAGGTGGTCAGGTATTGTTGGGCCACAAAGTAATTGATGGCCTGGACATTGCCGCCCGCAATCGCGTCGGACACCATGCGGGTCGCGGCGGCCTCCGCCTCGGCCTCACGCTCACGCGCTTCGGCATCGCGGAAGGCGGCCTCACGGCGGCCCTCGGCCTCCAGGATGGCGGCCTGCTTCTGACCCTCTGCCTTCAGGATGGCGGATTGGCGCGCCCCTTCGGCTTCCAAGATCAGGGCGCGGCGGTCGCGTTCCGCCTTCATCTGACGGGCCATGCTGTCCACCAGATCACGCGGCGGCTGGATGTCGCGGATTTCGATGCGGGTGACCTTGATGCCCCAGGGCTGCGTCGCCTCGTCCACCACATGCAGCAACTGGGCATTGATGCGGTCGCGCTGGGACAGCAACTCATCCAGATCCATGGAGCCCATGACGGTGCGGATATTGGTCATGGTCAGGTTCAAGATGGCAATCTCAAGCTGGCTCACCTCATAGGCGGCCTTGGCGGCATCCAGTACCTGATAGAAGACGACGCCGTCGACCTTCACCATGGCATTATCCTTGGTGATGACCTCCTGGCTGGGTACGTCCAGCACGATCTCCATCATGTTCATCTTTGCGCCGATGCTGTCGACGAAGGGCACAATGAAATGCAGGCCGGGGCGCAGGGTGTGCGTGTAACGCCCGAACCGTTCGATCGTGTATTCTTTACCTTGCGGGACTGTCTTGATGCCGGCAAAGGCCAGCAGGACGCCGAACAGGGCCACCACGCCCGCGAAAATCGCCAGTTCCATATTCTGGTTTCCCCCTTGAACCCATGTCCCCAACATCGCATGTGGGATGGGGTAAAGGCGAGCGCAAGTGATCGGATACAACCATTAACCGATTTTGCGGAAGGGCCGTTTCCAGCCCGCCCTTGCCCCAGTCATCCAGCCGGCATAGCCTCCCGGCCATCGGTCTCTTTTTCGGATTATCAGGAGCCTTGCCATGCGTCGCTTCCTTGCTGCTCTGCTGTTTCCCCTGGTGCTGGCCCTGCCTGCTGCGGCGCAGGAGGTCGTGGGGGAGTTCAGCAATGACTGGACCGGGAACGAGCTGGACATCACCGCCTTCCCCGATCCGGAAGTGAAGGGCATCACCTGTCACATCGTGGATTTCGACCGGTCCGTCTGGGACCGGCTGTCCAAGGGCAACTGGTTCGAGGATCCGTCCAACGCCTCCCTGGCCTGCCGGCAGACGGGTGCCATCAGCATCGGCGATATTGATCTGTCCAAGCGGGGTGAGGAGGTGTTCTCCGAACGCAAAAGCCTGGTTTTCAAGTCGATTGCGGTCCGCCGCATCTATGACAAGGCCAATGACACCCTGATCTATGTCGTTTACAGCCGGCAGGTGAAGGACGCGTCGGCCAAGATGTCGATCAGCACGGTCCCCCTGTTTGCCGCCAATCCGACCTGGGAGAAAGGCAAGCCCAAGTGATCACACTGCCCGCGTCTCCCCGTGCTCCACGGCTTTCTTTTGGCAAAACCCTACAAATGGGTTAATACAAGGTTTATCTGAAGCACCGTTCGGTGGTATGTATCGCCTGTCCCAAAGGGACGATGCATACTCCAAAATGGGGACCGAGGGTCATGTGGATGACGAGCCTTGTCGGGGGCGGCAAGGGTTCTGCCATTGGGCGCCGTTTGAATTTCGAGGTGCAGACCTTCAAGGCCGATCACTGGGTCATTGAAGAGAGTCTGGCGACCGAGGAAGAAGCGCGGGCGCTGGCTACCAAGCTGTTGCCGAACCGCGACGGCGTGCGCATCATCCGCGACTTCGCGGGTGTTCCGGGGAAACCCGCAACGGAAACCATCATCTTCTCCGAAATGCGGGAAGCCAAGGGCAAGACCATTACGGTCCAGCCCGTGGATGACAGCCCCGTTTGCACCGAAAGCAAGGATTATCTGGAGGCGGAAAGCCGCCAAACCATCTCCAAGCTGCTGCGGCAATATCTGGAAGACAAGGCGCTGACCGCATCCGAGCTGCTGTACAACGCGGCGGAGATGAAGCGCGCCATCAATTTCGAAAATCTGGTGCCTACCGCCGTGGGCCGTGTCGCCACCATTCAGGGCAAGGTGACGGGCCAGGATGTGCGCGAACGCCGCGATATCATCTATTCCAGCCTGACCGATCTGCGCGGCAAGGCCGAGGAAGCGCAGAAGCGCGCCAGTTTCAGTGTAAAGCAGGACGGGTTCCGGGGTGCCCTGGACAAGGTTGAGACCCTGTGTAATGGCGATGTGGCCGAGGCCGATTATCTGTCCAAGGTCATCCTCTGCCGCGATCTGGTGCAGATCCGTAATCTGCTGGGCAAGGTGGAATGGCTGCTGGAAAGCGCCGGCGACGCCGCCCAGAACAAGGCCGCCCATATCCATATCATCGACACGCTGGTGGCCGATGCCAGTAGCTTCCAGTCGGTCATTCAGGACCTGCTGGGCCGGCAGCCGGACCTGGGCACGGCCTTGGGCCGCATGCTGGATATGGTGGAAGGCAAGTTTGAGCCGACCGAACGCGAAATGGCGCCGCCCATCGCCAAGGTGTTGAGCCAGTGGCTGGGCATGGGTCATGCGCCGCAGACCTGGCAGGTCGTGCTGGAAGCGTTCCTGCGTAGTCTGCGCGGCACGGCCCCTCTGTCGCGCGACCCAGAACGCAACCGTACCAGCTTCACCAATCTGGTGGCGCGCGTGATGACCCCGACGGGTCTGTTCGGTGGCTCGCGGATGGCGGACGCCATCACCAATGGCTATCTGCGCTTCATCGAACAGGGCGGCGGTGAAGGCCGGCGCATGTCGATCGAAGGTGTGATGGGGCTGATGCCTGCCTGGCGCGACCGAACCCTGTATCTGGCTGAACTGGCCGGCGGGGATGTTGGACAGCGGGAGATGGATACGGTGGTGGCGCGCCTGCGCAACTGTCTGTCCGTCGAGCGCGACGTGAACGGCATGGTCGGGTTGCAGGTGCCACTGAAGCCCAAGATGCAGGCCATGGCCTCGCTCTACACCGCTATCAATAATGCCAAACTGCCTGACGACGTGCGGCCTGCGATGGCCGACCGCATCGATGAGATGGTTGCCAGCTATATCTTGCAGGCCAAGGTGATCGAGCGGCTGGACGACCCGTCCGCCTCGCTGCGTATCCGCGCAACCAGATTGATGCAGTTCGCCGCCAACGACGTTCTGTCCAGTCCCAAGGCCCGTCGGATGGTGCGTGACCAGATTGTCGGCCTTTTGCGACAGCCCAATTTCGATGGCAAGTTCGTCGAGGGGCTGGCTACCCCGCAGGAACAGGCCAACGCGCTGCGGCAGTTCTACGGCCTGCTGCGTCAGGCGCAGTTCATGTGATTTGTTCCCTCAAACGCCGGTCGCCCGCCGCTCCTGCCACCGTCGCCACAGGTGATAGGCGGCGGGGGCGAACAGGATGATCAGGACGATGCGGATGATGTGGTGTGTGGCGACAAAGGCCGCGTCCACATGCAGGGCCAGGGCCACCAAACTCATCTCCGCCAGGCCGCCGGGCGCATAGGCCAGGATCAGGCCCGCCAGATTCAGCCCCGTCAGCAGATGGACCAGCAGCGACAGGGCCAGCGTCACCAGCAGCAGCACCAGCGTCAGCCCCGCCGCGATGCCGGCAGTGCGGGCGATACGCATCAGGGGCACCCGCTGAAACCGCCCGCCGATGGACGCCCCGATTACCACCTGCGCGGCGGCGACCAGCAGGCCCGGCGGCTTCACGGCGGTCAGGCCGGCCAGATGCAACCCCGCTGACAGCAGCATGGGACCTACCAGGATCCCGGCGGGGATGCCCAGCTTCTGCGCCACCGGCGCGCCGATGAAGCACGCCGCAATGATGGCGTAATCGGTCAGGCTCAGTTCCCAGGGCCAGGGACCCAGCCCATGCAGGCTCCAGTCCCGGCCCGCCGGGTCATAGCCTGGCAGGGCCTGGAAAGCGAAGGGCACCGTCATCACGACCAACATGATCCGCAGGCTGTGCCCCAGCGCGATGGACCTGTCATCCCCGCCGGATGCGCCGCCCATCAGCACCATTTCCGTGAACCCGCCCGGCATGGCCGTGAAATAGGCGGTGGGCGGGTCATACCGGGCGAAGCGCCGCAGGTAGAAGGTACCGGCGGCGGCACCGATGATGATGTAAACAGCCATGAAGATCAGGCTGACCGACCATTCGCCCAGATGGCCCAGCAGGCTCGGGGTGAAGGAGGCACCCAGCATGATGCCCAGCACGATCACCAACCCATCGCGCAGCCGTGGCGGCACCATGGTCCGCACACCGCCCAAGGCGGCGATGGTGGTGGCCAGCATGGCCCCGATCATGAAGGCCAACGGCACGTGCAGCTTGAAACAGATCGCCCCGCCAGTGGTGCCCAGCACCATGGCGGTGGCAAAGGCGGGCCAGTCGAAGCGGCGGGCGCGCCGGGGTGGCGCTGAGGCCGGTTCCGTCTCGTGGGGTTCACTCATATCGCGAATCGGCCTAGCCTAACGGCGGTCTGCCCGCGTTCGGGGTGGCGCGACGGCATGATCATCACGCATTCATCATAGGGGGTGAGCAGCACCTTCTCGCCATCCGTGGCGAAGGGGGTGCCGGCCGCGGGGATGACATCCATGCCCTGATATTCCTTACGGAACCGGAAACGATCACTGCCTACCGTAACGGTTTCCGTCACCTCCACAAGCCGGGCGGGCGCCGGCTCGACGGATGGCAGCCATGGGGACAGCGCAGATGCCGGCACAATCCCTGAAAGCTGCAGGAAGCGCGCTGCCGTCTGTGTCGCCACCACAGCGCTGTCCGGGTCCCAATGCTGCCCGCATTCGGCCAGCAGGGCGATAGGTCCCTGATCGCCCTGCGTGAAGCGCGGATGATCGATCAGGCGGCTGCCCCCGGCATGGCCACGGTCGGCCACCACGATGCCGGGCATCCCCAGCCGCCGCGCCAGATCTCGCCCGCGCGCGGAAGGGCCGCACAGCATCAGGGGAATGCGGTCGGCCTGCATCGAATGCAGGTCCAGCAGCAGGTCCGCCCGGGCGAACAGCGGCCACAATTCCCGCGCCCGTCGCCGCTCCAGGCTGGGCCACCCCTCGGCCAGGGACGCGGGGGACCAGACGCGGTTCATATCCTCTTCCACATAACGCGACATGATCGGGAACTGTGGATCAAATTGTGCAAAGGCTTCCACATTGGCAAAGGTGATGGAAAGCGATCCGTTTGTGGGGCGGATGCCCGCTTCCAGCAGCCTTATGCCCGCAATGGCGCCTGAATATTCATTGCCATGCATCAAGGCGTTGATCAGGACATGTGGACCGGGCCGTCCGCTGTCGAAATGATGGGCAAAGGGAATGTCTGAATTGCCTACCTGCCAGGGTATGATATCCGGCGGCTGAAGATCATCGGGTGACAAGGGATCGATACGCGCCATGGCCCCTCCCCATCGGGTGGTCCGTCACGCCATCTCCTGTAGTTGGCGTTCCGCCCCCAAAGGCAGGCATGTCTTCTGTGCTATCGACGCCGGCCCCGACCCCAAGGTATAGGTTCCAAGTCAATTCGATGAAAGGGCGGTTTCATTTCCGCAGGCCCTTCATTGCTGATTTTCCGCAGCCGGAGACGGGGCCGAATGAGTTTGGTGATCGATGATGTGGTCGTCCGGCATGATCCGGTCGGGCCCGCGGTCCCGCTGCTGTTCGACAGCCCGCATAGTGGTACCCGCTATCCGGCGGATTTCGATTTCACCTGCCCGTTCCCCCTGCTGCGCCAGGCGGAAGATACGCATGTGGATGAGCTGTTCTCTATGGTGCCCGACATGGGGGCCACCTTCATCTGTGCTCTGTTCCCCCGCTCCTACATCGATGTGAACCGGGCGCCCGACGATATCGATCCCGCCATGCTGGATGGCGAATGGCCGGAACCCGTGAACCCGTCGCCCAAAAGCGTGGCGGGGATGGGGCTGGTCCGTCATCTCTGTCGGCCCGGCGTGCCCATGTATGACGGACGCCTGCCGGTCGGTGCGGTTCAGGACCGGATTGAGAATTACTGGCGCCCCTATCACGAACTTCTGTCGGAAAGTCTGGACGCGCTGCATGGACGGTTCGGCGCCGTCTATCACATCAATTGCCATTCCATGCCGTCCTTCGTGATCGGTCCGGACCGGCAATCGCCCGATTTCGTGATCGGCGACCGCGACGGCACCACGTCGGAGGCGGGTTTCACCCGGCTGATCGTGGGCACCCTGCGCGGCATGGGCTACAATGTCCGCCTGAACGATCCCTATAAGGGCGTGGAACTGGTCCGCCGCTATTCCTGCCCGCCGCGTGGCCGCAACTCCTTGCAGCTGGAAATCGACCGCCGGCTTTACATGGATGAAGAGACGCTGGAACCCCATGCCGGGTTCCAGGAACTGCGCGCCAATCTGGCGACGCTGGTCCGCGTCATGCGCGATTATGCGCTGGACCGAACGGGGCGCATGGCGGCGGAGTAGGGGGGCTACGGCGTGAACTGCTCCTTCAGGATGCGTTCCTCAAGCGCCATTTCCGGGTCGAACAGCAGGGTGCAGGCGACCTTGCGGTCCTCGCTGATCTCTACCCGCGCCACATCGCGCACTTCAGTGAAATCGGCCACGGCGCTGACGGGGCGCTTGGACGGTTCCAGCACGTCGAACTGAATGCGGGCCGTATGCGGCAGCAGGGCCCCGCGCCAGCGGCGGGGGCGAAAGGCGCTGATCGGCGTCAGGGCCAGGATATCGGCGCCCAGCGGCAGAATCGGGCCATGGGCCGAGAGGTTGTAGGCGGTGCTGCCGGCGGGTGTGGAGACCAGCGCCCCGTCGCAGGTCAGTTCCGGCATCCGTTCCCGCCCGTCCACCGTGACGCGCAGCTTGGCCGCCTGCCGCGTCTCACGCAGGAGGGAAACCTCGTTGAAAGCCAGACCCTCGATCTCTGCGCCTTCCCGCGTCATCGCCTTCATGCGCAGTGGATGCAGCACCACGCGCTGCGCCCGCATCAGACGGCGGGTCAGCCCATCCTCGCTGTAATCATTCAGCAGGAAACCGACGGAGCCGCGGTTCATGCCATAGACAGGCACGCCCCGGAACAGATAGCGGTGCAGGGTTTCCAGCAGGAAGCCGTCACCCCCCAGCGCCACGATGATCCCCGCCTCTTCCGGCGGAACACCGGCGTAGCGGACGGCAAGCCTGTCCCTGGCGGCGCGCGCATCCGGCGTATCGGCGGCGACGAAGGCAAGCGGCACGGGGGTCTGTGACAAGGCGTTGTTCCCGGTATCACGGCAGAGACGGACAGTACCCTATACGTGGGCAGCTTCTCAACCGCCGGTGACGCTCATATGCCGGCCCACGGCGGGGCCACGGTCGCGGCCGATGATGAAATCATGGCCCTTGGGCTTTCGCGTGATGGCGTCGCGGATGGCCTGATGCAGCATTGTGTCGTCTGTGCTGGCACGTAGCGGTGCTCGCAGGTCGGCCGCATCCTCCTGCCCCAGGCACATATACATCGTGCCGGTGCAGGTGACGCGGACCCGGTTGCAGGCCTCGCAGAAATTATGGGTCATGGGCGTGATGAAGCCCAGGCGGCAGCCCGTTTCCCGTACCGTGACATAACGGGCGGGGCCGCCGGTACGGTGGGTGCTGTCCACCAGGGTCCAGCGCTTTTCCAGATCGGCGCGCACATCGCGCAGCGACAAGAACTGTTCCTCGCGCACGGCCCCGCCGCCATTGCCATCCATATCGCCCAGCGGCATAACCTCGATCAAGGTCAGGTCAAAGCCCTTTTCCCCGCACCAGGCCAGCATAGGGTCCAGTTCCTGATCGTTGACGCCCTTCAGCGCCACGGCATTGATCTTGACCTCCAGCCCTGCCGCCCGCGCCGCCTCCAGCCCGTCCAGCACCTGGGCCAGCCGGCCCCAGCGGGTGATGGCGGCGAAACGGTCGGGGTCCAGCGTATCGACCGACACATTGATGCGGCGCACCCCGGCGGCGCGCAGATCGTCAGCATATTTGGCCAGCTGGCTGCCATTGGTGGTCAGCGTCAGCTCTTCCAGCGCGCCCGACGCCACATGGCGGCCCAGGCTGCGGATCAGTTCCATGATGTTGCGGCGGACCAGCGGTTCCCCGCCCGTCAGGCGCAGCTTGCGCGTGCCCAGTGCTACGAAGGACGAACAGAGCCTGTCCAGTTCCTCCAGCGACAGGATGTCGGCCTTGGGCAGGAAGGCCATATCCTCCGACATGCAATAGACGCAGCGGAAGTCGCAGCGGTCCGTCACCGAGACGCGCACATAGGTGATGGCGCGGCCAAACGGATCAATTAGTGGGGCGGGGGATATGGTCATCGTCCGCTGGATATAGCGCCTATGGCGCGCCGCTCCAAGACCGACCCGCACGAAAGATGCTGTATTCGGCCTTGTTTTGGGCAAGTTGGGCTGCTTGACTGGCACGCAACAAGACCAACCCGCTCCGGAAGAGACGGACCAGACATGCGTAAGTTTGCTTTCATCCTGTCCCTGTTGCTGTTGTTGCCCATCGGGGCGGCGGTGGCGCTGCCGTTTCTGGTGCCCGTGGGCGCCATCGTGGCGGAAGTGGAAAGGCAGGTGGAGGCGGCGACAGGCCGCGCCCTGACCATCAAGGGCCGGGTCGATCTCTCCTATTTCCCGTCCATCGCCGTGACCGCTGACCAGGTGCATTTCGCCGGCATCCGCCAGGGTGAGGACCTGCTGGCGGTGGAGCAACTGGCGGTGCGCCTGCGCCTGATGCCGCTGCTGCGCGGCAAGGCGGAGGTGGAGAAATTCGTGCTGACGGCCCCCGTCATCGATCTGACGGTGGATAAGCAGGGCAAGCCCAACTGGGATGTCTCCCTGGCCGCCGCGCCGGCCCCTGCCGATCATGCCAGCCCCGGCTTCATGTCCGACCTGTCGCTGGCTGAGGTGGAGATTGTCGATGGCCGTATGCGCTACACCGACGCCCGCACCGGCATGGTGCGGGAGGCGACGGATGTGGATGTCACCCTGTCCCTGCCAGACCTGGACGGTCCGCTGACCCTGGAGGCGGCACTGCTGCTGAACGGCACGCCCATTGCCCTGGACCTGGGGATCGAGCCGGTGCGCCCGCTTCTGTCAGGTGGCAAGGCCGGGATGGCGCTGCGTGTGGCGGGGGCTGGTACCGGGCTGGATGTGAAGGGGCAGGTGGAACGCCAGGGGGAGGCACCCTTGTCGCTGTCCGGTGATCTGTCGCTGACCGTCACGTCCCTGGCCGACCTGATCAAGGTGGCGACGGGGGCCGTGCCGTCTGACCTACCGGTCGATGACCTGACCATGACCGGCAAATTGTCGGGCACGCCGTCGCGTCTGGCCCTGGCCGGGCTGTCGGCCAAGGCGGGCGACCTGACGGCCAATGGCAATCTGTCGGTGAAGCTGGATGGCCTGCGCCCGGCGCTGGGTGGCAGCCTGTCGCTGCCGAAGCTTGAACTGGATCGCTATCTGCCCGCCCCCGCTGCCGCCGACCCGGCGGCACCGGCGCCGGAGGTAGGCCCCGCCGGGTGGAGCAAGGAACGCATCGACCTGTCGGCCATGCGGAGTGCCGATCTGGACATGACCCTGCAACTGGCGGGGCTGCTGGTGAAGGGGGTGGAGGTTGGGGCCACGACCCTGACCTTGAAACTGACCGACGGACGGCTGAACGCCGGTCTGGCCGACACGGCCCTGTTCGGCGGCACCATCGGCGGCAAGCTGACGCTGGATGCCGGGCGGCAGACGAATGCCCTGGCCGTGTTGGCGCATGCCAAGGGCGTGCAGGCCGAACCGCTGCTGACCCGTTTCGCCGGGTTTGACAAGCTGTCGGGCGCCACCGACGCCAATATCGATATCCGGGCCAGCGGCACCAACCAGCAGGAACTGGTGGGCAGCCTGAATGGCGGCGGCAATGTCCTGTTCCTGAATGGGGCCGTGAAAGGCGTCAATCTGGCGCAGATCGTGCGCAGCGCCATCGGTCATGGCAGTGCGGAGCCGCCGCAGACCGACTTTGCCGAAATGGGCGGCACCTTCACCCTGACCGATGGCATCGCCGCGACCGAGGATTTCCACCTTCTGGCCCCGCTGCTTCGCGTCACCGGAAAGGGAAATGTCAATCTGCCATCCAAGCGCGTGGACATGCGCCTGACGCCCAAGCTGGTGGGCAGCCTGGAAGGGCAGGGGACCACGCGCATCGATGTCGATGGCATCACGGTGCCGGTCCGTGTGCGCGGGTCCTTCGACAATCTCTCCTGGACTCCCGACCTTTCCTCCTCCGTCAAGGCTGCCCTGAAGGACCCAAAGAAGGCACAGGATGCGCTGGAAAAGCTGAAGACCAAGGATGGGGCGAAGGGCCTGCTGAAGGGATTGTTGGGTAAGAAGCAGTAGGGATTGATCGGGTGTGGTGAGGGTTAACCCGCACCACACCCGATCCCTTACCCGACCAGCCGCTGCAGGATCTGCACGGCGTTCAGGGCAGCACCCTTCAGCAACTGATCGCCCGCGAGGAACAGGGCGATGGAGCGGCCGGACGGGTCGCCAACGTCGCGGCGGATACGACCGACCAGCACATCACCCTGGCCCGACGCCTCGTTCGGCATCGGGAAATGGTTGGCCTCGATATCATCGACAATCCGCACGCCGGGCGCGTCGCGCAGGATGGCGCGCACCTCGTCCGGGCTCACCACCTCGTCAAACTCCACCGTCACCGCCATGGAATGGGCGCGCAGGACGGGCACGCGGACGCAGGTGATGGAGATGTGAAGGTCTGGGCGGCGCATGATCTTGCGCGTCTCCTCGATCACCTTCTCTTCCTCGCCATTGTAGCCCGTCTGCGGATTGACGTCGGCATTGTGGGAGAAGACGTTGAAGGCGTAGGGGTGCTTCAGCACCTTCGGCGCATAATGTTCGCCGGCCAGATAGGCGGCGGTGGAGAGGCGCAGCTCCTCCATGGCCGCAGCACCCGCACCGCTGGCCGCCTGATAGGTGGCGATATTCACGCGGCGGATAGTGTGGCGGGCGTTCAGTGGGGCCAGCGGGACGGTGGCGATGATGGCAACGCAGTTGGGATTGGCGATAATGCCGGGCTGCGCCGGGATCACGTCCAGGTTCACCTCCGGCACGACCAGCGGAATGGCCTCATCCATGCGGAAGGCGGATGAATTGTCGATGACGACGGCACCGGCGGCCACGGCCTTGGGCCCGAATGCCTTCGAAATCCCGCTGCCGGCGGAGAACAGGGCGTAATCGATGCCCTGGAAGCTGTTATCGGTCAGTTCCTCGATCACCAGTTCGCCACCGGCGAAGGGTACGCGCTGACCGGCGGAGCGCTTGGACGCCAGCAGCCGCACGGTCGACAGGTTTAGGCCCGACTTTTCCAGGCATTCACGGATTTCGACGCCCACGGCACCGGTGGCACCAACAACGGCAACGGAAATGGCCTGCTTAGCGGCTTCGTTCAGGTTTTCGGGGGCAACGCGGATATTCATGGACCCTATTCCTTGGCATCGTCTGTGCCGGAGACAGGGTCTGGTCCACCATGGGCCGCCCCGTCCGTTCCCGGCGGGGCATCTGGCTTCTGTCGTTCGCGTCAGGCCGCGCGCATGACAAAAAGCCCGCCCCGCAGGGTGGTCTTTTTAGTCATGGTGGTAGTGGTCTGGGTGCGCTTTGACATGGGCTTGACGATGCCGTTCGGGCAGCCTTGTGTAAACCCGCTGCCGGCGCGCGGGGTCCTTGCGTCAGCCGCATGGCACACTGTTTCCAGACTATTTGTTGCGGTTTTCTGCGGACGGTGGGACTATATAGCCGAGAGTGATTGTACCTGAAGGGTGCGTGTTTAGATGTCCGTGGAATTGACCGACCCCAAAACCTTGGAAGCGATTGGGATTCTCGCTGGTGCTCTTGACGATGTCACAGGGCCGGAGCGTCTGGAATGCCTGATGGCTGCCAACGCGTTGCGTCAGGTTGTGGAAACCCGGTCAGAAAATGCGCTGGTTTTCGCGCAGCAGGCCTTTGAGTCCCTGGATGAGGATGTGCGTCGCCGCGTGGAGAATGAGGCCACGACCCACGCCATCAAGGTTGTTGAGCAGGCCAAGAAGAAGCCGAACCCCCGCATGGTGCGCGCGCAGCGCCCGAAGGCCAGCGGCAGCTTCCTGGACGCCCTGAATGGTGGTCAGTTGAAGACCGAGCGGAAGTGGTAAGCGGCGGCTTTGTCCCGCTTATCTAGCTTGCGATGAAGGCGCCCTGGACCGGGCGCCTTTTTTGTGGTTTGATTGAGAACAAACAAGGTACAAAATCAAAAAGACGGGGGGATCGCCATGGCTGATGCCGGTATTGTACCCATCATCAATCTGGACAGTCTCAATCCCGACGGCTTCCCGCCCGAGCATGGGCCCAAGGGGGAGACGGCGGAACGGTTCGCACCACTGATCGCCCGCATCGGTCCCTTGATCGGCGCGCGCCATCTGGGTTGCATGCTGACGGTGCTGCCGCCCGGCAAACGCGCCTTTCCCTTTCATAACCATCGGGTGAACGAGGAACTGTTCATCATCCTGGACGGGACGGGGATCTTGCGCCTCGGTGATGGCCAGCATCCGCTGCGGGCGGGCGACATCGTCTCCTGCCCGCCGGGCGATGCCTCGACCGCGCATCAGATCATCAATGATGGGGATGTGGATCTGCGCTATCTGGGCATCAGCACCATGATGTCGCCCGACATCGTGGATTATCCCGACAGCGGCAAGATCGGCATCTCGCATGTCGGCAGCGGTATGCGCATGATCACACGGCCCGGTGCCGCTGTGAATTACTGGGAGGATGAGTGAGGGTCACCCTTCCTCGTCCGGGTCCACGATGTTCAGCGATATGGCGGCTGCATTGATCAGCAGCTTGCCGGCATGTTCAAAATTCACCGTTACCCGCTGGCCCACCACCGACTGCACCTGGCCCAATCCCCAGTCGGGCTGCGACGGGTGGCGAACAAAAATGCCGGGGGCCAGGATGTCGGACATTTGAATGGTTTCCAGTTGGGTGGAGCCAGCCTATCCTACCCGCCAGTGACATGGCACGCCATCCCCGGCGGGGGAGGGGCTGTGCCCCAGCGCTGAGGATGCGGATGAGCTTGGGAATTCGGGCCGTGGAGCTGCTCTGCTCCCGCCTGTGCCATGATCTGGTGGGACCGGTCGGGGCCATCAATAATGGTGTCGAACTGCTGGATGAAGGCGGTGACAGCGGCGGCGAGGCGCTGGACCTGATCGCCGACAGTGCGGAGACTGCCGCCGCCCGCCTGCGGCTCTATCGCGTGGCGCTGGGTGCGGCGGGCGGGCAGTCGCTGTCGGCTGGTGATGCCCGCGCGGCTCTGGAAGGTTGGTTCCGGGGCGGCAAGGTCCGGCTGGAATGGACCGCCACGCCGCTCGATCCGGCGCCAGGCCTGTTGAAAACCGCCCTGCTGGCCGCCCTGCTGGCGGAAGAGGCGTTACCGCGTGGCGGTTCGGTTCGGGTGACGGGTGACGATAGCGGCATCCGGGTCGTGGCCACCGGCACCGGCTGCGCGCTGCGTCCGGAAATGGTGCCGGCCCTGGCCGGACAGGTCGCGGAGACGGAGCTTGGACCCCGCTCCGTCCTCTCCCACGCCACTCCCCTTTTGGCCAGGGCTTATGGATTGTCATTTGGCGTGGAAAATCCCGCCTTAGGAGGGGAGGTACAGTTCCGAATCCGGGCTGGCCAGGAGTGATTTTCCCTTCGGATCAGGGGCGATGATGCGCTTTGCCAACTGTTCAACCACACCGGGAGCGGGGCCGGGGTGGCTTGTTCCGGGGCGTGTCATATCCTAATGGCCGAACCTAACCGAAAAGAGGTAATGTTCCCCTTGCCAAAGCCATGTCCGACAGGCCATCAATTCCCACACGAGACACCAATTTTAACCGAATTCCGACACTCTTCATTGGCCGACGGTCGGCCGGGCGCGTACAAGGGTTCTTCATCGGACTGAAGACCGGCGTATGACGCGGAAACTGGGATTTCCCGAAACGGGGCGTGGACCATGGATGATCTGCTGAGTGAATTCCTCACTGAGACCAATGAGAACCTCGCCGTCCTCGACGTCGAGCTGGTGAAGCTGGAGCAGAACCCCAACGATCCGGGGCTGTTGTCGAACATCTTCCGTCTGGTTCACACGATCAAGGGCACCTGCGGCTTCCTGGGGCTGCCCCGGCTGGAATCGGTGGCGCATGCCGGCGAGAATGTGCTGGGCAAGTTCCGCGATGGCGAGCTGCATGTTTCCCCCTATGCCGTGTCGCTGATTCTCGAATCGCTGGACACGATCAAGGGGATCCTTTCCGTTCTGGAAGCGACCGAGGCGGAGCCGCCGGGTGGCGATCAGGATCTGATCGACCGGCTGAACGCCATGGCCGAGGGCAAGGAAGTGCCGAAGGCCGGTGCTGCCGCCGCACCCGCCCCGGTTGCTGCCGCGCCGGAGAACGATCCCGAAGAGCTGTTTACGCCTGTCCCGGCGCATCTGACGCATACGCTGGCCCCCGCTGCACCGCCGCCCCCGCCGCCGCCGACCCCGGCCCCTGTGGCCAAGGTGGAAGCGCCGGCCCCCGTGGTAGAGGCTGCTGCCCCGCCGCCGGCACCGCCGCCTCCCCCACCGCCCCGCGCCGAGCCGCAGGAAGATGTGCGTGGCGAGTCCAAGGAAAGTGCGCTCGCCCAGCAGACTATCCGCGTGCATGTGGACCTGCTGGAAAACCTGATGACCATGGTTTCCGAGCTGGTGCTGACCCGTAACCAGCTGCTGCAGATTCTGCGCTCGCAGAAGGACAGCGAGTTTGCGGCCCCCTTGCAGCGCCTTAACCATGTGACGTCGGAGCTGCAGGAAGGCGTCATGAAGACGCGCATGCAGCCCATCGGCAATGCCTGGGCAAAGCTGCCGCGTCTGGTCCGCGATCTCAGCCACGAACTTCACAAGAAGATCGAGCTGCAGATGCTGGGTGCAGAGACGGAACTGGACCGTCAGGTCCTGGAACTGATCAAGGACCCGCTGACCCACATGGTCCGCAATTCCGGCGACCATGGCCTTGAAATCCCCGCCGACCGCGTTGCCGCCGGCAAGTCGGAAACGGGCCGCATCACCCTGAACGCCTATCACGAGGGCGGTCACATCATCATCGAGATCGCGGACGATGGCCGCGGCCTCGCGCTGTCCAAGATCAAGGCCAAGATTATCCAGAACGGTCTGGCGACCGAGTCGGAACTGGCCCAGATGTCGGATCAGCAGATCCAGCAGTTCATCTTCAAGCCCGGCTTCTCCACCGCCGCCAAGGTCACTTCCGTGTCGGGCCGTGGCGTGGGCATGGATGTGGTGAAGACCAACATCGAGAAGATCGGCGGCACCATCGAGATGCGGTCGGTCGAAGGCCGTGGCACGACCTTCACCATCAAGATCCCGCTGACGCTGGCCATCGTCTCTGCCCTGATCGTTGAGTGCGCGTCCGAACGCTTCGCCGTCCCGCAGATCAGCGTCATCGAACTGGTGCGCGCTGCAAGCGACAGCGAGCACAAGATCGAGCGCATCAACGGCGCCCCGGTCCTGCGCCTGCGCAACCGTCTGCTGCCGCTGGTCAGCCTGCAGAACCTGCTGAAGCTGGGTGTGGCCGAGGATGACGACAAGCGCGAGACGTTCATCGTCGTCAGCCAGGTCGGTAATTACACGTTCGGCATCATCGTCGACCGCGTCTTCGACACCGAAGAAATCGTGGTGAAGCCGGTGGCGCCGATCCTGCGTCATATCGAGCTGTTCTCCGGCAACACGATCCTGGGCGATGGCTCGGTGATCATGATCCTGGACCCCAACGGCATCGCAACTGCCTCCGGCTCCATGGGCGGCACTGCCGACAATGCCCAGACCGCCGCGCAGGAAGTGGCGAAGTCCGCCCGCCGCGAGGACGACAAGATGGCCCTGCTGCTGTTCAGCGCTGGGGAGGGCGGTCCGAAGGCCGTGCCGTTGTCGCTGGTCGCCCGCCTGGAGGATGTCGACCTCAATCTGGTCGAACTGTCCAATGGCGAGCCGGTGGTGCAGTACCGTGGCAAGCTTATGCCGCTGGTGCCGATCGATCCCAACTGGAAGATCACACGCGACAAGCGCCAGCCCGTGGTGGTGTTCGCCGATGGCGACCGGTCCATGGGTCTGGTCGTGGACGAGATCGTCGACATCGTCGAGGATCGCCTGCAGGTCGAGTTGGGGACGGAACGGCAGGGCTTCCTGGGCTCCGCCATCATCGCCAACAAGGCGACCGACGTCATCGATGCCGGCTTCTACCTGACCCGGGCCTTCAAGGACTGGTTCGGCAACGCCCATGAAAGCTTTGAGGACGAGCGCCAGCATCGCGTGCTGCTGGTCGATGACAGCCCGTTCTTCCGCAACCTGTTGACGCCGCTGCTGACCGTTTCCGGTTACGACGTGACGGCTGTCGAAAGTGCCGACGAGGCGCTCGCGCTTAGCGAGTCGGGCGAGGAATTCGATGTCATCGTCTCCGACATCGAAATGCCGGGCATGAGCGGTCTGGATTTTGCCCAGGCGGTCCGTGCGTCGGCCCGCTGGTCCGGGACGCCGATGGTGGCCTTGTCCAGCCATGCCGCCCCGCGCGATCTGGAGCGTGGCCGTCAGGCCGGCTTCAATGATTACGTTGCCAAGTTCGACCGTGAGGCTCTCCTCCTCACCCTGCAGCAGACCATTGCCGAGAAAGGTGCCGCATGAGTGCCCGTCTCCCCGCCGTTAAAAAGGCCGGTTCCCAGGAAATCGCTACCGTGAAGAACGAGGATTTCGTCACGGCGACCATCGCGAACCAGCTGTTCGGCATCCCGGTGCTGCAGGTTCAGGACGTCCTGGGTCCGCAGAAAATCACCCGCATTCCGCTGGCCCCGCCAGAGGTTGCCGGTTCGCTGAACCTGCGCGGTCGTATCGTCACCGCCATTGATGTCCGTCTGCGTCTGGGCCTTCCGCCCCGTCCGGCCGATGGCAAGCCGGTGATGAGCATCGTGGTGGACCATAAGGGGGAGCTGTATTCCCTGATGGTCGACAATGTCGGTGAGGTGCTTTCGCTGTCCTCGGATGACTTCGAACGTCATCCGGCGACCCTTGATCCGCGCTGGCGGGAGATCTCTACGGGTATTTATCGCCTGAAAGAGACCCTGCTTGTCGTTCTCGATGTCTCAAAGCTGCTGAACTTTGCTAACATCGAAGCGGCCTAACCCGCTCCCGGCAATCGAGGTCCGTTGATGAAGTCCTGTCTGGTCGTCGATGACAGCCGCGTTGTCCGCAAGGTGGCGCGCAAGATTCTGGAAGAACTCAGCTTCTCCTGCGATGAAGCCGAGGATGGCAAGCAGGCCATGGAATATTGCGCCAAGCGGATGCCTGACGCGATCCTGCTGGACTGGAACATGCCGGTGATGACCGGTATCGAGTTCCTGCGCCGGCTGCGCAAGATGACGGGCGGGGACACCCCGAGGGTCGTTTTCTGCACCACGGAAAACGATCTCGCCCATATCCAGGAAGCCCTGTCGGCCGGTGCGAATGAGTACATCATGAAGCCGTTCGACAGCGACATCATACAAACCAAGTTCCAGCAGGTTGGCCTCCTCTGAGGCTGTCCGGGATTGCAGGCAATGAACGAGCTTCCCGGAAAGACGGCGCCGGCCACGGCACCGACCGGAACAGAGCCCTACCGGGTCATGGTGGTGGATGACAGTGCCGTCATCCGCGGCCTGCTGACCCGTTCGCTGGAGGGCGACCCGGAGGTGAAGGTGGTCGCCTCCGTCGCCAATGGGCAGATGGCGATCAACACGCTTCAGCGGCAGACCATCGACGTTATCGTGCTGGATATCGAGATGCCGGTGCTGGACGGGCTGTCGGCCCTGCCGCACCTGCTGAATGTCGATCCGCACGTCAAGATCGTCATGGCATCGACCCTGACGGCCAAGAACGCAGATATCAGCCTGCGCGCGCTGAAGGCCGGTGCGGCGGATTACATCCCGAAACCGTCATCCACGCGCGAACTCACCAGCGCCGATGATTTCAAACGGGAACTGACGGAAAAGGTGAAGGCCCTGGGCATGGCGGCCCGCAAGGCCGATCCGCGCAAGGGCCAGCCTGCTGCGGCCCCGGCCACGCCGGGCGCATCGCCCATTCCACGTCCCGCTCCTGTCGGCAATGTCGCACCGACCACCAGCTTCACGCTGGCCACGCCCATCCGGCCCAAGCCGGAGCCGGGGCCGGTCACGCTGCGTCCGCTGCCGGATTTCCGGCCCGACATCCTGGCCATCGGCAGTTCAACGGGGGGGCCCCAGGCCCTGTTCGAGGTGCTGAGCCACCTGAAGGATGTGAAGCAGCCGATCCTGATCACCCAGCACATGCCAGCCACCTTCACCACCATCCTGGCCGAGCACATCACCCGCCAATGCGGCGTGCAGTGCGCGGAGGCCAAGGAAGGCGAAGTGATCGTGGGTGGCCGCGCCTATGTGGCGCCGGGTGATTTCCATATGCTGGTGGTTCAGAAGAACGGGCAGAATTGTCTGACCCTGACCAAGGATCCGCCGGAGAATTTTTGCCGTCCGGCCGTGGACCCTATGCTGCGCAGCATCGTCCGGGCCTATGGCAAGCGGGTATTGGTAACCATTCTGACCGGCATGGGGCATGACGGGCAGCGTGGTTCCGAAGTGGTTGTCCAGGCCGGCGGTGCCGTGCTTGGGCAGGATGAACCTTCCTCGGTGGTGTGGGGCATGCCGGGGGCGGTGGCGAACGCGGGGCTGTGTAGTGCCGTCTTGCCATTGAAGGAAATCGGGCCTTACATTCGTAAGATCGCATTGAGGCAGGCAGCATGAAGGTCGAAGATTTCGATATGTTCTGCACCCTGCTGAGGCAGCGGTCGGGTCTGGTCCTGACCCCCGACAAGGCCTATCTGCTGGAAAGCCGGTTGATGCCGGTTGCCCGCAAATGGAGTCTGAAAGGGCTGGATGAACTGGCCGCCGCTGTGCGCAGCAAGCGGGATGAGGCGTTGCTCCGCGACATCACGGAGGCAATGACCACGAACGAAAGTTCGTTCTTCCGCGATCAGAAGCCATTTGACCAGTTCAAGGCGGTGGTGCTGCCGGCGTTGCTGGCCAGCCGTGCCGCCAAGCGGACGATCCGCATCTGGTCCGCCGCCTGCTCGTCCGGCCAGGAAGCCTATTCGCTTTCCATGCTGCTGAACGAGGAAGGGGCGAAGCTGGCTGGCTGGCGGATCGAGATCATCGGCACCGACCTGTCGGGCGAAATGGTCAACAAGGCCAAGGCCGGCCTCTACACCCAGTTCGAGGTGCAGCGCGGCCTGCCCATCACTCACTTGGTGAAGTATTTCAAGCAGGTGGGCGATAAGTGGCAACTGAACGACGAGATCCGCAATAAGGTCCAGTTCCGCGAATATAACCTGCTGACTGACCTGACCCCGCTTGGCCAGTTTGATGTCATCTTCTGCCGCAACGTCCTGATCTACTTTGATCAGCCGACCAAGGGCAAGGTGCTGGAAGCCATGGCAAAGCTGCTGCCGCCGGATGGCGTGCTTTATCTTGGCGGTGCCGAAACGGTGCTGGGCATTACGGAAAAGTTCAAGCCGATGGAAGGCCAGCGCGGCCTTTACATCCTGGCCAAGTAACATGCCGGACCGCCGCGCCCTGGTGGAAGACGAACTTGTCTTCTATCGACAGGCGCGGGCCGGCGGGGATATTGCTGCCGCCTGGGCCGCACTGGAACGCGCCCATATCCTGGGCCAGATGGATTGGTGGCAGCACGCCCGCGTGCATCTTCTGATGCTGGGCCTGGGGCTTGCCATAGGTGACTTGCGGGAAATCGGGGGACAATTGTTCCGGCTTGTCCTTGCCGTACCTGGCTCCGTCACGGGGAAGGCGCCACCTGGAAACAGTGGTCGCTCCAACATCTCGGCGTTCCTGCCACAGCCGATTGCGCCCGATCTGGCCGCCAAGCTGAATGGCCACCCATCCCCATAAAGCCGATCCTATCCCCCTGCGCGCATTCCTTTGCCGCCGCAATTTGTTAGGCTGTTAAAGGTTAATCCTTTCAAGCCTTCCGCAACGGTTCACCCCATGCGCCGGCATTTTATGCTGCCCCTGATCTGCATGCTGTTTCTGTCCTGTGCTCACGCGGCGCGGGCGGAAAAGGTGCGGTTTGGCCTGCGGGAGGCGGCGCCCCTGGTGGAAACGGCGCCGGACGGGAAACTGCGCGGGCTGGAGTATGAACTGCTGTCCGCCATCTTCACCGCCGCCGGGATGGAGACGGAGCCCTATATCGGTTCCAATGCCCGTCTGGCCCTGGCGGCGGGGGAGGGGACGATTGATGGTTTCGCGCCCGTTGTGGGTTCGCCGCCGGACGGACTGACCCTGACCGACAGCTACATCACCTATCGCAACGTGGCGATCACCCTGATATCGCGCAATATTCAGCTTGAAGCGCCCGGCGATCTGAAGGGGCTGCGGGTGCTGGCCTTTCAGCGGGCGTCCAAGGTGCTGGGCCCTGAATTTGCCGCAACCGTGGCACAGTCCGAGGATTACCGGGAGGAGCCCGTGCAGGCACTGCAGGCCAAAGGGCTGCTTTTCGGTCGCTATGATGTGTTGGTCGGCGAGTCGCGGGTGCTGCAATATCATATCGCGCAGGTGCTGGCGGCGGGCGGTGATCCTGTTCGCAGCCTGCCCATTGTGGAACACCGGCTGTTCCCGCCCAACTTCTACTGTGCGGCCTTCCGCGACCCGGCCCTGGCGGCCCGGTTCAACGACGCGTTGCGCCGGGTAAAGACCGACGGCACCTATGACGCCATCATGGCGCGTTACGACGCCACGCAATAGGCGCGGTCGATCCGTACGGCGCGGACGCGGTTGATGATGGACCAGCCGTTGGACAGTTCACCCACCGGCGCCACCGTCCAGTCCCACTCCATTTCCCCCACCGGCAGGTCGGCCCCGAATAACGGGTCCTCCATCTCCGTCACCCGCCCGTCGGGATCGATGACCCGCCGCTGCACATCGCCGATCAGCAGGGTCGGGCAGTCAAATCCACGCAGATGGTCGATATGGGCCCTGATGATGGCGCGGGCATAGGCCGGCAGGTCGGTGTTGGGCCAGCGCTTGTCCACCTGGCGAAGCGGCACCAGCGGCAATTGCGAGATCAGATTGGCCGATATCACCAGCCCGACATCGCCATCATCCTGACAGACGGTACAGGACGGGGTGGGGGGGGCCAGCGTACCGTCATTGGCGAGGGCGATTGCCACCCCCGTCAGATCGTAATCCAGCAGTTCGATGGCCGCATGACGGCGGGCCAACTGACGCGCAGCGGGTGGATGAGCGATATCGACGAGAAGCACGCGCCGGAACCGTGACAACAGTTCCGCCATGGGCAGATCCAGACAGGGGCCAGCGCCCAGGATCACCGCGGTGTCACGATCCGCCGGAGCCTCTGCCATGGCGGTCAGGATGCGCCGCCGCGAGCTTTCCTGATGCGGGGCCCAGGCGGCTGCGCAACGGGCCGCACGCCCAACGCAGGCAACGGCGGCATAGCGGTATCCCAGCCGCACGAAGGCAGGCGCGCAGCGCGTGCGCAGGCTGATCAGGAACTCGCGAAGCATCGCCACCCGGCGCCAATGAAAAAGGTCCGCCCCGGACAACCGGAACGGACCCGTCACATAGCACAACCTGAGGTCCAGACTGTATCCTTACTTCGTCGCAGCCGTCTGGATACGCTGGCGCAGCGCCTCCAGCAGGGCTTCGAACTTGCCGCCATTGCTTTCGATCAGGCTGGCGAATTCCGACCGCTGCGTCACGCTCATCGACACGTTCTCTACGATCACGTCGATGATCTTGAAGCTGCCATCCTTGGAACGCACCCGCCAGGATACGTTCACGGGGGGCTGGCCGTTGGGGCGCAGCACCTGCGAGCTGACGACGGCGTCATTGTCGCCCGAGGCCTGGGCCCCACCAACCTTGAACTTCTCGCCCGCATACTGGCTGAAGCGTTCGGCATAGACCTCCACGATCATCTGCTCGAACAGGGTCTGGTATTCCTTCTTCTGGGCGTCGGTGGCGACGTTCCAGTAACGGCCCAGCACGAAGCGGCTGATCGTGTTGATGTCGAAATTCTGGTTCAGCAGGTCGCGGAACACGGCCTTCGCCTGATCCTTGCTGACCTTCGGGTCGGCCAGGGTGGCAATGGCCTTGTCGCCCAGCCCCTGCACGAAGTCGGCGGAGGCCTGGCCCTTGGCGGCTTGGGCCTGCACGGCGGTGGGGGCCAGAACCGGCACCGCGACGGCGGCGACACCGGCCAGCATCCAGAATGCGGCAGCGGCCAGCGGCGAACGGCGGTTTTGGGTCTGCATGGTCACGTCATCATTCCTTTTTGCACTGGCGTCATCATTTCCGGTGGCCGGGCCATCGGCAGTGACGCGCATCACGTCCGGTTATCCATGGCATTAACCATTTGTTATGCTCATGAATAGCCGGCAATTGCGTCCGATCTGCGGCGCAAAAGCCATATCGCGATGGCATTGTCGTTGTGAACCGCGTTCGGCGCGGGGCCGATACGTTCGCTGCGCCGTATCGGGTCTTGCATAGACATAAAGATATCTTTATATCTTGATCCGAACAAGAGGCGGGTCAGGTCGCATGGAATTCCTGTTGAATGCGCTGAAGGCAGCGGCGGAGCCGACGCGGTTGCGGCTGCTTTCGCTCTGCGCCCATGGCGAACTGACCGTGACGGAGCTTACCCAGATCCTGGGGCAAAGCCAGCCGCGCGTGTCCCGCCACCTGAAGCTTCTGTGCGAGGCGGGGCTGCTGGAGCGGTTCCGTGAGGGTATTTGGGCCTATTACCGCCTGGCCGAGCGCGGGCCGGTCGCGGAACTGGCCCGCACCCTGGTCGATGCCATACCCGGCGATGATGAGGGGCTGGGGCTGGACCTGGAACGTCTGGACCTGATCAAGCAGGGGCGGCGGCAGGCAGCGGACAAGTATTTCAGCGAGAATGCCGCCCGCTGGCACGAGATGCGCGGCCTGCATGTGCCGGAGCGGGATGTGGAGGCGGCCTTGCAGTCGCTGCTGCCGGCGACCGGCGTGGAGGATCTCCTGGATGTCGGCACCGGTACGGGCCGCATACTGGAACTGTTCGGGGAGCGGATTTCGCGTGGCCTGGGCATCGACGCCTCGCGCGAGATGCTGGCTGTTGCCCGCGTCAACCTGGAACAGGCGGGCCTGCGTCATTGTCAGGTGCGGTTGGGCGATATGTATCAACTGTCCCTGGCCGGGCAGAGCCAGGATGCCGTGATCTTCCATCAGGTGCTGCATTATGCCGAAGAACCCGCTGATGCGCTGGCCGAGGCGGCGCGGGTCCTGCGCCCTGGCGGCACGATGCTGGTGGTCGATTTCGCCCGCCATGATCTTGAATATCTGCGTGAACAGCACGCGCATCGCCGCTTGGGCTTCACCGATGATGAAGTCTGCGGCTGGCTGCGCCGGGCCGGCATGCGCCCCGATCCCGTCGTCACCCTGCCGGGTGATCCCCTTACTGTCTGCATCTGGCGGGCCACCCGTACCGATGCCCCTGCCACGCGGTCCCGTCCGCTGGCCGTCGCCTGAAGGATAGTCCCATGAGCCTGAGCGCCCTGATGGATGCCGCCGCCAACCCGGCCCCGTTGATCACCGCCCCCGGCGACCTGACCGTCAGTTTCGAATTCTTCCCGCCCAAGACGGAGAAGATGCATGAGAATCTGTGGACGGCGATCCGCCGGCTGGCGCCGTTGAACCCGGCCTTCATGTCGGTCACCTATGGCGCCGGTGGATCGACGCGGGAACGTACCCATGCCACCGTGACGGGTATCCAGGCTGAAACCGGCATTCCCGCCGCCGCCCACCTGACTTGCGTGGCGGCGACTAGGGAAGAGATCGACGAGATCGCGCGCAACTACTGGGACGCCGGCATCCGCCATATCGTGGCCCTGCGCGGCGATCCACCGCCGCGCGCTGATGGCACCGGCGGCCTGGGTGGTCGCGGGTATGAGCCGCATCCCGGCGGCTATGCCTATGCCGCCGATCTTGTGGCCGGTCTGAAGCGTATCGGCGATTTCGACATCTCCGTCGCCTGTTTTCCGGAAGTCCATCCGGAAGCACCGAGCGCCCAGATCGATTTGGACAATCTGAAGCGCAAGGTCGATGCCGGGGCCAACCGCGCCATCAGCCAGTTCTTCTTCGATGTCGACGCCTTCCTGCGCTTTCGTGACAAGGCCGCAGCATCCGGCATCCATGTGCCCATGGTGCCCGGCATCCTGCCGATCTTGAATTTTACCAAGGCGGCGGAGATGGGGGAGAAGTGCAACACCGCCATCCCCGCTTGGATGCGCGACCTGTTCGACGGGCTGGACGAGGCGCCGGAGACGCGGCATCTGGTGGCGGCGACGGTCGCCATTGAACAGTGCCGCTATCTGGAAAAGCATGGTGTGAAGCAGTTCCACTTCTACACCATGAACCGCGCTGACCTGACGGTGGCCATCTGCCACATGCTGGGTGTTCGTGCGGCGAAAGGGTGAGCGCGTTCGCGCTCACTCCGCCGGCGGCAGATACAAGTCCTGATAAAAGCCCGTGGTCTCCACCACAACGGTTACCGGCGTATCGCCTCGATTACGGAAGTACCAGCCATGAGTGCCGGTGAAGGGGGCCGTGAAGGCTCCCTGGGCGCTGTCCAGATCCTTGGCTTTCCAATAGCTGGAAAACTCGCCTTCCTTGGCGTTGGGCGGTTCGCCATGCATGTCGAACCTCACCTGCCCGCCCGTGGCCTGCCAGCGGAAGATGAAGTGATCTCCCTGCGCCATATGGGCCTTCACCTCCGCCCCGGAATGGGGTGCCAGGATCAATTCTTGGCGGTCGCTGCGCATGGCGGTGGATTTCGCGATGTCCGCCGGTGTTGGGGTGCCGGGGGCCACCGACGCGGCGATGGGCGCGGTGGGTACCGGTTCCGCCGCCTCACCGCCGCTACCCGCCAGCTTGGTCAGGCCCAGGGCGCCACCGGCCCCCGTCGGGTCGATCCCATATTCGGCCGGCAGCACGAACAGGGTCAGCACCAGGGCGGATGCGGCCACGGCCCCCAGACCGGCGCGAAGCAGGGCGCGCGGTGAGGCCTGATACGGTGTGATGCTCATATCGGTCATCGTTGCTCCCCTCAGGTGGATTGGGTGGTGTAGCCGGCCAGCTGATAGCCCACCAGCGTCAGGCCGGCCGCCATCAAAGCGCCGTTAGCCAGCAGGACGGAACGGTTGAAGCTGCGCGTCGTGCGCCAGACATTCATGGCGATCAGGATCAGGCACAGGGCCATGAACTGCCCGATCTCCACCCCGACATTGAAACTGACCAGATTGGCCAGCAGCCCGTCGGGCGACAGCGACAGTTCCTGCAGCTTGGTGGCCAGACCGAATCCGTGGAAAAAGCCGAAGATCAGCACGGCAGCCTTGGTATTGGGCTGAAACCCCAACCAAGTCTTGAAGGCCCCCAGATTGTCCAGCGCCTTGTAGACCACCGACAGGCCAATGATGGCATCGATGATATAGGCATCGGCCCTGATATCGGCCAGCACGCCCAGCAGCAGCGTGGTGGAATGACCGACCGCGAACAGGGTGACGTAAGCGGCGACGTCACGCAGCCGGTAGAGGAAAAAGATCACGCCCACTAGGAACAGCAGATGATCGTAGCCGGTGACCATATGCTTGGCGCCCAGATAGATATAGGGGATGACATGCACACCCTTCGCATCCTCAATGAAGGAGCGATCTTCCTCTGACACGCCATGGGCCATGGCATGGGGCGCCCAAACCAGCAGGGCTAGGATCACCAGCCAGGGCAGGGCGGCGACAAGAAGGGGGACGGCGCGGCCGCCCCCGTTGGTCAATGACAAGGGGAGCAGCCGCATCGTCCCGCCCCCGTCACTTGACGGTGAAGGACAGGATGGAGCGGGCCTGGCTGGCCTTGTTGACCACCATCACCGCCACCTTGGCCCCACTGGTCAGCTTCACGCCCGGCGCGTCGAAGCGGTTGCCGGCCGCGGGCGTCAGGTTGACCTGACGCTTCCCGCCCGCGTCCATGATGGTCATGGTGGCGGTAAGGTCGGCGCTGGCGACGGGTTCATCCTCCTCGCTGACATAAATGCTTGCGGCATCGGCGCCGGCCACCAGCTCGATCAGCGTTTCGCCCGTCATCTGGACGATGCCGCCATGCTTTGGCGTGGTGTCGCCATGGGCCAGGGCGGCCAGCGGCGACAGGGTCAGGGTGGCGGCCAGCGCCAGCCGGATCATCGGGTGCTTCATATGCAAAATCCTTATTCCGGGGCGTGCGGCAGCACGAAGGACAGGGTCGCCAGATACTCGATATGGTCGATCTGCTTGGGATTGTCCGACGGGCCGACATAGGTGGCAGCAAGCACGTTCAGGCCCTGGTTGCGCACCTTGATGGTGGCGACGCCGTCCTTGTCGGTCTTCACCGGCTCCTGATCGGGATCGTTTACGAAATCATGCTTCAGGGCCGCATCCTTGACGGGCTTGCCCTTGTACAGCACGCGCACCTTCAGCGGCTTGCCCATCTCCACCGGCAGGGTCTTGTCCACTGGCACGATCTGCAGCACCTGCTCCGGCAGCGCGGGGATGGGGCTGTTGGGGGTACCGGTCAGGTGGACGGCATATTTCATGGTGCGTTCGGCAACGACCGCATCGGGCACGGTATCGCGCCCGCCCTTGACCCATTTGCCATCCGGCGTGCGGGACCAGAGACCATTATCCATGATGGCGGCAAAGGCGACGGTCGGCGCCTCGCTGTCCACCACAACGATGGGGCCGGCGACGCGCAGGGTGGCACCAACGGGCGCCCAATCGGCGTCATAGCCATAGGTGCCGGTCACCAGACCCAGCCGCTTCACCACATCCAGGTCGTCGGCGCCGACGCCATAGATCAGGGCCGTCTGCTTGGCTCGCTGCGCGAACCAGATGCCATGGGCCTGTGCCGCCATGCCACCACCCAGCGCCGTCACGGCAAGGATGGCGGCCACAAGATGCTTCATCCGTTTCATGTTCCCGTATCCCTGTTCTTTGGGGCTTATGGGAATAGCGTGCCAGCAGTCGTGCGGATTCCGTCATTGTTGGACGGCCCCTTCACGAAAGCATCCCCTGTATTCCCGGCACGCACAGCATAATAGACCGCACAAAAAGAAGCCCCCGGCCCAGGAGGGAGTGGGCCGGGGGCAGGCGGGGACGCTGGAGTTTCAGGGCCATCAGGTCCTTTTATTTATTGGTGCGGATCAGGGAGCGGGTGTTCTTGCCATATTCGAACTCCGCCATCTGATCCAACTGCGCGGTGGTCAGGTTGCGGACCTGGACATGGTTGTTCCCGGCCAGCATGTCGGCATCGCTGATATCGACGGCGACATTCTTCTCGCCCAGGCCCATGAAGCCGCCTGACGCGATGACCAGCTTTTCGGCGTCGCCGCTGCTGGCATTCAAGATCACATCCTCGACCTCCCCCAGTTCCTTGCCGTCAGCTCCGATCACAGTGCGGCCCAGCAGGCGCTCGGCGGAGGTGCGGTCGATGCCGGGGCGTGGTTCGGCCAGAATGCTGGGCGGCGTATCGCGTTCAGGCATCACTGCGGCGGGCGGTTCGCCCACTTGACCCGGTTCAGTGGTCCCCGGGACCGGTGGAACGGGTTCAGTGGTGCCGGGCGGCACCGTCTGGGCGATGGCAGCGGTCCCCAGTAGCAGGGCCGTCAGGGTTGCGGCACCGATCAGTTGCGTGCGCATTGTCTGTTCCTTCCCTTCCGAAGTTGCTCAAGGGCACACCGGGAGTGATCCCGGACCCGTGCCAGAACAACGGAACGCGAAGGCGAATGTTGCGAGGAACGCTGTGACCTTTGGTGGTTGGTATCAAACGCCCCCGGCGGCGCCGCGCAGCTGATCCGCGATCTGGGCCAGACGCGTGCCCAGGTCGCGGGCGGCGACGGCGCTGGCATTCTCGTTCTGGCGTGAGGAGGATCGCAGCATGTCGATGGCGCGCGACAGGTCCACCGAAAGACCATCCAGACGCAGCACACGCTCGCGCAGGTTCTGCGTCAGTTCCGACACGATAGACAGGTCGGTACGCTCCCGTCCCCGTGTTTCCTCCAGAACGGCACGTACGCTGTCGGTCGTGCTGTCCAGTCGGTCGCCCAGCCGATCAATACCGTCCAGACGCGATTTCAGCGCATTGGCGATGGCCAAAAGGTCGGCATTTTCCCGCTCCCGCCCGGCATTGTCGGAGGCGGCCAGGGCATGCAGCGCTTCTGTGGCGGCGGCAAGGCCGCCGGCCATGCCCTCGATATTCAGGATACGCTGCTGCAACTTGTCGACCAACCCCAGGGCCTGATCCACGGCCACCTTTTCCCGGTTATCGGTACTGGCGACCAGGGCATGGACCGCGTCGATGGCGGCGCGCAGGCCGCCCGTCAGGTCGATCAGGGCCTGCGGGGTGCTGTCCCGGTCGCGCTGGGCATCCAGTTCGGCCGCCACATCCTTCATGTCGGCCAGCAGCCGTTCCTGCTGCCCCACGGTGCGCGACAGGGTGGTGGTGGCGATATGCGCCTCCGACGACAGGGCCTTGGTTTCCTGACGCAGGTCGGAGGTGAGATCGCGCAGGCGCGCGGTGGCATCATCCACACCACCCGTCAGGCTCTGCGCCAGACGGCCCGCCGTCTCCCCGATCTCCTTCACCCGGTCGCCGATCTGGGTGGCGCTGCCGCGCATGCGGGTCAGAAGGTCGGCGATGGCTTCATGCTGGCCCGGCTCCACCCTACGGCGTTCAAACTCCTGCCGCAGCCCGTCGCTGGTCAGGCGCAGGGCATCGACGGCGTCGGCCATGCTGTCGGCCCGGTCGGAGACATCGGCCATCAGGCTGGAGAATCGGAACTGGATATCCTGGAACTGATCGGCCAGGGGTTCCAGCTTGCCGCGCGTCATGTCCTCGGCGATCTCCGCCGACTGCTGCAAGGTGGTGCGGGCAAGGTTCATGCTGTCTAGCGCCGTTTCCAGCTTGTAGCTGATCTCCGACGAGCGGTCGTCCAGAAGATCGGCGGCGCGCGACACCTGCATGCCGGCATCCTCCAGACGGGCGGCGGCCTTTTCCGTCGCCTCGTCAAAACGGCTAGTGACGCCGCCCAGGGTGGCGTAGAGCGCCTTCTCGCCCTCTTCCATGCTGTCGGCGGCCCGCGTGATGCGCGAACCGGTCTGATCCACGGTACTTGCCAGCAGATCGCCCGAGGCGCGCAGCAGCTTCACCGCCGATAGCAGGCCCTGCTGCGCCTCTTCCATGGAATGCGACAGCGCCTTGGCGGCGTCGCGGGCCTCCACCGTGGCCAGACGGATGTCGCTGTCGCTTTCCGACAGGCTGCCCAGGGTTTCGATGACCTTGGTTTCGGTCTTGGCGGCGGTGTCGGCCAGATGGTCGGCATTGGCGCGCAGGGCGTCGATAATCTCATCCAGGCCGACATGACCATCGCCGCCGTCAAAGGCGCGGACCTGTGCCACGGCATGGCCCAGCATTTCGGTGGCCTGCCGGATCTCGCGGTTGCTTTCCGTCACGGTGCGCACGGCGGCAGAGCAGAGCTGGTTCACCTGACCCAGCGTGTCATTCAACTGCTGCTTGGTGTCGCCCACGATGCGGCTGACATCATTGCCCAGCATGGCCAGCGACCCGCCGGCCCCGCGCAGGCGCGCCGTCAATGCCTCGAACAGGTCGGCATAGTCGCCTTCGAATTTCAGGCGCAGGCGGCCGTCTTCCGTCGCGACGGAGATGTCGGGGATTTCGGCGGCCTGTTTGCGGAACCCATCGATGGCGCGGGCCAGATCCCCGAACTCATCCTCTCGCTCCGCTCCCCAGACGGGTGCACGCCAGTCGCCGCGCGCCACGCCATTCACGGCACCTGTCAGTTCGCGCAGGGGCCGCAGGACGCGGGCACCCATCAGCGACAGGAAGGCGAACAGGGTGCCCACCAGCACCAGAACGGCGGCCCCGCCCAGCCACAGGCCACGAGTCGCAACCTCCTCCAGCCGGGCCAGCTCCACCGCGTGCAGCCCGCGTGAGCGCTGATCGATGCGGTCGGCCAGGGCCGCATAACGGGTCAGCAGGATGATGGGCGTGGTCTGACCCAGGGCGGCGGGTCCGCTATTGGCCGATTCCAGGGCGCGGCGGGCACCGTCCAGCAGACGCTTCAGGTCGGCAGCCAGTTCCAGTTCCTGCGGCGTCAGGCGCTTGCCTTGCAAACCGCGCAGAGCCTGATCGGCGGCTTCCAGGCTGG
Source organism: Niveispirillum cyanobacteriorum (assembly GCF_002868735.1). Classification (GTDB taxonomy): domain Bacteria; phylum Pseudomonadota; class Alphaproteobacteria; order Azospirillales; family Azospirillaceae; genus Niveispirillum; species Niveispirillum cyanobacteriorum. The sequence continues at coordinate 129,214 of NZ_CP025611.1, forward strand.
TGCGCATTTCGGCACGCGCCTCGGCATTGCCGGTTTCCGCAAACTGCGCCAGCGCCGAGAGGAAACCGCCATGGCCCATACGGTCCTGAAAATCGATCAGAAGCCGGGTCTTGGCCAGCTGGTCGCCCGGCACCTCCATGCTGCCGGACTGCACCTGGAACTGTGCCATCTGAAAGGTGGCGCCGGCCGCCAGCCCGCCGACAATCAGCGTCGCGCCAAGGGCAACGGCGGTGCTGAGATTGCGCAGCGACGACAGCCGCGATCCCGTGCCCCGCTCCATATTGCCTCCCCGCCGCTTCATATTGGGTCAATCGCGGCAGAGACTAACCAATTCTTGTGCCAACTTCATCCATTCGTTGGCATATCGCCTTCCGTTCGGGGCAGATTGATCCAGGAAGGCGGCATCGGGGACAATGTCGCCCCGCCACAGAGCAGCGGCACAGCCCCCGGCAGGGCGTCCAGGCGGATCAGCGCCAGGGCCAGATCATCCCGGCCTGATCGGATTTCACCGACATCCGCGCCGTCGCGGGTGACGATGGTTCCCCCGTCGGGGAGGGGGCCGGTGACGCGCACCGGCAGCAGCCGCTTTTTCACCAGCCCGCGATATTTCGTGCGTGCCGTCAGTTCCTGGCCCACATAGCAGCCCTTGTTCCAAGCGACACCCGCCAGCTCGTCGAAGCCATTATCCAGTAGGATCGACTTCTCCGGTATCAGATCGCGGCTGCTGTCCGGGATGCCCAGGGTCAGGCGCGCGCGATCCCAATCGGCAAGGTCGCCGGGCGCTGGCGTATTGACAGGCAGTATGAAGCGGTGGCCTAGGTCGGCGTGGCGCGGATCGACAATCTGCCAGCCTCCCTCAACCTCCGTCACCGTTCCCCGTTCCGCCTGTGCCGTATCCAGGCGGGCGAAGACACAAAGCTGTCCTGTCAGGTCGGTCAGCTCTACCTTGGCCCGCAGGCGGAACATGCGCAGACGGCGGATCAGATCGTCCCGCCGTTCTGCCTCCACATCCAGCAGCAGGCGGTCCCCATCGGCCAGGATGATGAAATCATGCAGATATTTGCCCTGTGCCGTTAACAGTGCCGACCACACGGCCTTGCCTTGCAGGTTAGTGACATCGTTCGTCACCAGCCCCTGCAGGAAGCTGATACGGTCATCGCCGCCGATGGCGATGACGGTGCGGTTGGAAAGCGGGATCAGCGGCAGATCGGCCATGATGGTGGTTCGTTCCGGGAACGGTTGGCAGTGAGGCCCACCATATAGGCATGGGTGCGGCAATTCGTAGAGCGGATTGCACTTCGCTTCTGCCGGAAGCCGGTTTATGCAGTTGTGTAAGGGGCGCTGCGGACTTTGGGCAGGGACGGCGCATCATGGCGATGGCACAGGACGGGCAGGACCCGGCCTTCACTTCGATCTTCATCCTTTTCGGCGTTCTGATCATGGCGGTCTTCGTGCCGCTGATCCCGCTGGCGTTGGCGCCCGGGGTGACGGCGCTGGCCGTCCTGTTCACCGGCCTGTCGGTCTGGCGGCGCCACTATCCACGGCCCGACCGGTTTGTGGTGGTGGCCCTGGGCCTTTTCCTGGTCTGGTCCGGCGCCAGCTTGTTCTGGACCGGGGGTGGCGGCAAGGGGATCACGGCCTGGGCCGGGTTTCTCTATATCTGGATACCCGGCCTTTGCCTTCTGTCGCTGCTGCCCTCCCTGTCCGATGGTGCTGCCCGGCGGATTGCCCACTGGCTTCTGCCTGCGGTGGCGGTGGGAGCAATGCTGTTAGCGATCGAACTGCTGTTCGACCAGCCGATCCAACATCTGTTCGCCGGGTCCGGCAAGGAAGCGCTGGATTTTGAACGCGACCTCAACCGGGCTTCCCTGCTGCTGGCACTGATGGCGGGGCCGGTGGCCCTGTTGCTATGGCGTCTGGGGCATCGCCGGCTGGCGGCGGTGGCGTTGGCCCTGCCGCTGCTGCTTGTGGCCGACAGCACCAGCCAGTCCTCGGTGGCGGCCCTGCTGGGCCTTGTGATCCTGCTGGGCCTGGCGTGCCTCTCCTGGCGGGTAACGGCGGGCCTGCTGGCTGTGGGGATCGTGGCCGGCCTGACCTTGTGCGGCCCTATCGCCATCTGGATGAAGCAGGTGGGATTGGCCGATGCGGATTGGATGCCATTGAGTTTCCGCCACCGCATCCTGACCTGGGATTTCGTGGCCGGGCGCCTGGGCGACCATCCTTGGATCGGTTACGGGCTGGAAGGGTCACGTGCGGTACCGGGCACGGGCGGGGCCTTCATCCTGCCGGGCGTGGGGCCGGTGCCCATCCTGCCCGTGCACCCCCATAATGTGTTTCAGCAGGTGCGCCTGGAGTTGGGCTGGATTGGGGCTGCCCTGGTGGGGCTGCTGCTGCTGGCCATCCTGCGCCGGCTGACGCGGCTGGACCCAGCCATCCGGCCCATGGCCCTGGCCCTGTTCGGGGCCGTCATCTTCACCCAATGCTTCGCCTATGGCGCGTGGCAGGCCTGGTTGATCTGCGGCATGCTGTTCGCGGGCGCCCTGGTGACCCTGGCGGGCCGGATCAAGGACCCTTCTTGACCAGACAATCCGTACCGGCGGCTTTCAGCCTACTGCACAGCCCCGCTGCCGATGCCTGATCGGCAAAGCCTGTCAGGAAGACGCGGGTGTAGATGCCCTTGGCCCCCAGATCGGCCTGAACCATGCTGGGCTGCCGACCGCCCAACAGGCCCGATTGTTTGGCGGCGATGACCTTCCAATGTTTCTCCGCCTCTTCCCGCGATGGCAGGGACCCGACCTGGATAACCCAGCCGCCCGCCACCGGGGCAGCCACGGGTGCCGTGGCCGGTGGTGGTGCCGGCGCGGGTGCCGCTGCTGCCGGCTTTGGGGCCGGACGGGAGATGGGGACGGTGTTGGGGGCCATGGGCGCAGCATCGGCAATGTTGGCGGGTGCCGACGCGGCAGGTGTTGGTGCCGCTGCGGGGGCAGCCGTGGTGGGCGGGGGAGGGGGTGGTGGTGGCGAGACGGGCGCCGGCGCCGGTTCAGGCTTTGTCGGGGCCGTACGGGCCGGTGTCGCCGCTGCTGTCGCCACGGGCTTCGCTTCCGGCTTGCTGGGCGGCGCTGCGGCGGGTTTAGGCGCTGCGGCGACCTGTGCCGTTGGCGCGGGGCCGGGCACGGGTGCCGGCGGCGACAGGGGCTGCGTCATCCGCTCGACCGCTGCCTTGACCTGCTCCGGTGTCGCCTGCGATTCGATCTCCTGCTCCAGCTTGATCGCCGCGACCAGCCGCTTGGATGAGGCGCGCTTGGCCCAGTGCAGGGCGTCGACGATGTCGCGCGGTGTTCCAAGCCCGAAATAGGTCAGGGCGGCCAGATTATTCTGGGCATGCACGTCGCCGGCCTGTGCGGCGGGCCGCAGAAAGCTGAGGGCCTTGGCATAGTCGGCGGGCATGTCCTGCCCAAAGGCATAAAGCGCTCCCACCATGCTCTGCGCCCCGACATGTCCGTTGCGGGCGGATGCCTCCAGCAAGGTCATGCCGCGCCGCACATCCTTTGTCACCCCGCGCCCCTGGATCAGCATCTCGCCGGCCAGATACTGACCTGAACTGTCGCCGGTTTCTGCCACGGCGTTGAATTCCTTGAAGGCAGTGGCGAAATCACCGGCGGAAAAGGCGATGCGGCCTGCCTGCAGGTCGGCCAGGGCCGGCAGGGCGGTGAGCAGGGTCAGCGACAGGGCCAGGGCAGCGGGCGTGGTGCGGCGGGAAAGGTGCGGCATACAGGCGACATCCGTCGAAAGGGGTGCCACTTCTTCATAGCCGACACGGGCGCGCTTGACGATGCCTCACAAACGGGCTTCAACCTGCGCCAAGTGATCTTAGACCGGAGTTGCGCCATATGGCCGCCAAGAAGAACCCGCTGAACCTGAATCCGTTGCAGTTGAAGACCCTGACCCTGTTCCAGGCCCTGGCGGAGTTTGAGGACATCACCCGCCCCGTCGGCGATGGGGCGGTGGAGGTGATGGAACTGCCTTTCACCAGCCATGGCAACCATTTCCACCTTGGTCCCTGGCTGGTCTATGCCCAGGACGCCACCGGCCTGCGCAACATCGCGCCCTGGACGGTGCTGGAACGCAAGGGCCTGATCATCGGCAATTTCCCGATGTCGGTGACCCTGACGCGGGAGGGGCTGGAATATGAGACGGGGATGCGCCGCCAGATCCTGCAGGGGTCGGATCACTGATGCGGCCAGTCGGGAGGCTGTAACGGCGGCGACCGCCGCCGCGCGGCACGTGCGCTGTCAAGCCAAGTCAAGCCAAGGGCGCGGATGCGCCCGCCCGGCGCCTGAGGGAACAGACGAAAGCCCAAAAACAAAACCCGCCGCACCAGTGAAGGCGGGCGGGTTTTTGTTTTGAGCGGGGATGGTGCTGCCAACTGGAATCGAACCAGCGACCTCGTCCTTACCAAGGACGCGCTCTACCGACTGAGCTATGGCAGCGCCTTCATCCGCAACACCGCTGCGTCGTTGCCGCTGCGGTGGGCGGCTATGTGCCACTCCAACCCCCGGACCGCAAGCAAAAAAATCCCGGACCTGTCGATTTTTTCCGCATACTTGACGTGCAAGTGCGAAAAGACCAGCAATCCAGCCATTTGTGCCCCAGGGATACAGGACCATGACCAGCACACCGCCAAAAAAGGATGAGCGCAAGGACCGTCTGGCGCAGGCGCTGCGGGATAATCTGCGCCGCCGCAAGGATCAGGACAGAGCGCGTGAGGCGCAGGAGGCCATGGAACGCGCGCTGGGACCCGACCCAGCCGAAGGACAGATGCCCGACACCACGGCTTGAGTGGGCGATAGGGCTGGGCTACAAGGTCTTGCGCGCCAGACCTTGGATGGGTGGTGCTGCATTCTGGGGAACTGGGGGACCAACATGCCGATTATGCCCGACAGCTGGATACGCGAACAGGCCACCAGGCACGGCATGATCGAGCCGTTCGTGGAGGCGCAGAAGCGCGAGGGCGTGATCTCCTACGGCCTCTCCTCCTACGGCTATGACGCGCGCGTCGCCCCGGAATTCAAGATCTTCACCAATATCGATAATGCTGTGGTCGATCCCAAGAAGTTCGACGCCACCAGTTTTGTCGATCGCGAGACCGATGTCTGCGTCATCCCGCCCAACAGCTTCGTGTTGGCCCGGACTGTGGAGTATTTCCGCATCCCGCGCGACGTGCTTGTCGTTTGCCTGGGCAAGTCCACCTATGCCCGCTGCGGCCTGATCGTGAATGTCACGCCGCTGGAGCCGGAATGGGAAGGGCATGTGACGCTGGAAATTTCCAACACCACGCCGTTGCCGGCCAAGGTCTACGCCAACGAGGGACTGTGCCAGTTCCTGTTCTTCCAGGGCGCCAGCCCATGCGAGGTCAGCTATGCCGACCGGGCCGGCAAATATATGAAGCAGCGCGGCGTCACCCTGGCGCGGCTGTGATCATCTGCCCCTGATCCGCCATCATCGCGGCCCATGGTTCGGGCCGCGCATCCAAATACCTCTTCTGACGAAACGAACATTCCATGGACAAGCTTCGCATCCGCGGCGGCAACCCGCTGAAGGGCCAGATTACTATTTCCGGTGCCAAGAACGCGGCCCTGCCATTGCAGGCGGCCTGCCTTCTGACGGATGAGAAGCTGACGCTGACCAATCTGCCGCTGCTGGCCGACATCACCACCATGAACCGCCTGCTGGCCCAGCACGGGGTGGAGGTGCATATCAATGGCCGCGATGCGTTTGGGTCCTCCGGCCGGTCGGTGGAACTGGATGCAGCTGACATCTTCAACCTGACCGCCCCGTACGATCTGGTGCGCAAGATGCGCGCCTCGGTGCTGGTGCTGGGTCCGTTGCTGGCCCGGTTCGGTCAGGCCAAGGTGTCGCTGCCCGGCGGTTGCGCCATCGGCACGCGCCCCGTCGATCTGCATATCAAGGGTCTGCAGGCCATGGGCGCGCAGATCGATATCGAAGGTGGCTATATCCTTGCCAAGGCGCCGGAAGGCGGGCTGGTCGGCGCGGAATTCGTTTTCCCGCAGGTGTCGGTGGGTGCCACCGAAAACCTGATGATGGCCGCCACCCTGGCCAAGGGTGAAACCATCCTGATGAACGCCGCGCGGGAGCCGGAGATCGGTGATCTCGCCCGCTGCCTGATCGCCATGGGTGCGGAGATCGAAGGGATCGGGTCCGACCGTCTGGTGATCAAGGGCAAGGACCGGCTGCATGGCGCCACCTATGCCGTGCTGCCCGACCGGATCGAGGCCGGCACCTTCGCGATGGCCGCCGCCATCACCGGCGGGGAACTGGAACTGGTCGGCGCGCGTATGGACGACCTGAAATCGGTCGTGAAGACGCTGGCTGGCGCCAATGTGAAGGTATCGGAGACCGCCAACGGCCTGCTGGTCGCTTCCAATGGCGATCTGCTGGGCGTGGATGTGATGACGGAGCCGTTCCCCGGCTTCCCCACCGACCTGCAGGCGCAAATGATGGCCCTGATGTGCGTGGCCAAGGGGGCGTCGATGATCACTGAGACGATCTTCGAGAATCGCTTCATGCATGTCCCGGAACTGACCCGCATGGGCGCCAACATCACCGTACACGGCTCGTCCGCCCTGGTGCGCGGCGTGCCGAAGCTGACGGGGGCGCCGGTGATGGCGACCGACCTGCGCGCATCGGTCTCCCTGGTGCTGGCGGGTCTGGCGGCCCAGGGCGAAACCACCGTCAACCGCATCTACCACCTGGATCGCGGCTATGAGCGGGTGGAGGCCAAGCTGGCCGCCTGCGGGGCGGATATGGAGCGGGTAAAGGAAGAGGATTGAGGGGGCAATGCTGCCGTTCCCCTTAAGCAACCTGATCTGCCAGCCCCTCCGCCGTAAACGGTCGCAGGTTGGCCAGGAACTGCTGTGCGCAGGATTGCCAGGAGAAGCCCAGCGCATGGTCACGGCAGATCGTCGGGTCGATGCTCACAGCCTGTAAGCAGGCTGCCCGCAGATCCTCGCTCAGTACCCCCGCCGGGCTGTCACCGATCACATCCAGTGGTCCCGGCACAGGGAAGGCCGCCACCGGCAACCCTGAAGCCAGTGCTTCTAGCAGCACCAGACCAAACGTGTCGGTGCGCGACGGGAAGGCAAAAACGTCGGCGGCGGCGTAATGCCGGGCCAGGTCTTCGCCATGTTTGGCGCCCACGAAGGTGACGCCGGGGTAATTGGCTTTCAGTTCCGCCAGTTGCGGCCCGTCGCCCACGACGACCTTACTGCCGGGCAGCTCCAGCGACAGGAACGCCTCGATATTCTTCTCCACCGCCACCCGGCCGACGGAGATGAAAACCGGGCGCGGCAGGTGAGCAAACAGGTCCTTGTCGCGGGGCCGGAAAAGCTCTGTATCCACGCCGCGCGACCAGCGGCGGATATTGGTGAAGCCGCGCCTTTCCAAATCAGCCTCAATGCTGGCCGTTGCCACCATCACCGAATGGGCCGGCGCATGGAACCGGCGGATAAAGGCGTAGGAGAGCGACAGCGGCACCGGCGCCCGGTCGCGCACATATTCGGGGAACCGCGTGTGATAGGCGGTGGTGAAGGGCAGCTTGTGTTTCAGGCAGTAACGCCGGGCCGCGAATCCAAGCGGGCCTTCGGTTGCGATATGGATGGCGTCGGGCTGCGCCTCCTCGATCATCCGCCGCACCCGTCGGCCTGGCGCCAGCGCCAGGCGGATTTCAGGATATGTCGGCATGGGGATGGTGCGGAACCGGTCGGGTGCGATCACCTCCACCTTATGGCCCAGTCGTTCCAGTTCGGCCTGCGTCGTCGTCAAGGTGCGTACGACGCCATTGACCTGCGGATGCCAGGCATCCGTGACGATCAGCAGCTTCACGCTGCTGCCTTCACCGCCTGCCGGGCGGCGACAATATCCGCCCAGCGCAGGATCTCCAGCCGTCCATCGGGATGTTCCACCAGTGCGGTGCATGATTCGACCCAATCCCCATCATTCACGTAAAGCACGCCATCCATGTCCCGCATTTCGGCATGGTGGATATGGCCGCAGATGACCCCGTCCACCTGCCGCCGGCGTGCCTCGTCGGTCAGGGCGGTCTCATAATCGCCGATGAATTCAACGGCCTTCTTGGTCTTGTGCTTCAGATAGGCGGACAGTGACCAGTAAGGGAAACCCAGCTTTCGCCGCGCCTTGTTCAACAGGGTGTTGAGCCAGAGCAGGAACGTGTAGGCCGTGTCCCCCACGAAGGCCAACCACTTGGCGTAGCGCACAACGGCATCGAATTGGTCACCGTGGATGACCAGATAGCGCTTGCCGTCAGCCGCCGTGTGGATGGTGTCTTCCAGGATGGTCACGCCACCGAATTGCAGGCCGATATAGTCTCGAAACGCCTCGTCATGATTGCCCGGTATCATGAAGACCTGGGCGCCCTTGCGTGCGCGGCGCAGGATTTTCTGCACCACATCATTATGCGCCTGCGGCCAGTACCAGCTTTTCTTCAGCCGCCAGCCATCGACGATATCGCCGACCAGGTACAAGACATCGGATTCGGTATGTTTCAGGAAATCCAACAGCATGTCGGCCTGACATCCACGTGTCCCCAAATGGATGTCCGACAGCCAGATGGCGCGATAGCGCAGCACGTCCCCGTCGCCCAGCATATGTTCCCCCATCGCCGGTCAACCCAACCACCAATCGTCCACTATGAATTAAAGACTAGCCATAGCGGATTGCGCCGTTCTATACCGCTTCATCTGGTGTATTGTCAGTCTGACTAATGGATATTTCTGCTGTGTGCGTAAAAACTTCTCCTGACTGTCATTGATATTACATTGCTACTTCATCGTTCCTTCATGGAGATGTACTGTAAATGTCACATGGCCTGGATCGTCAGGTGGCGATCATCTTCAATCCCGTCGCCGGTCGCCGCCGGCCAGGGCTGGTGGAGCAGGTGATGGCTTCCGCCACTGATGCCGGGGCCGTAGTGTCACTGCACACGACGGATGCGGCGGGCCATGCAACATCCATCGCCCGCGATCTGGCCCGGTCCGGCACTGCCGATGTCATTGTGGCCGCCGGCGGGGACGGCACCATCAATGAGGTGGTGAACGGCATGGCGGCCTCTGGCCTGTCCGACCTGCCGCCGCTGGGTGTGGTGCCGCTGGGCACCGCCAATGTCCTGGCCCACGAACTGGGCCTGACGGGATCGGCGGCGCGAATCGGGAGACAACTGGCCTTGGGGCCGGCCCGTACGATTCATGCCGGCATTGCCAATGGCCGGCTGTTCACCATGATGGCCGGGGTGGGGATGGATGCCCGTGTGGTCGCAGGTATCGACCCGACCGTGAAGCGGCGGATCGGCAAGGGCGCCTACGCGCTGGGTGGTCTGCGGGAGATTCTGGCGGGGCCGGCGCTGGATTATGATGTGGTGCTAACGGCGCCTGATGGTGGAATCAGCCGGCATAGGGCCGTCAGCTGTATCCTGTGCAAGGGTCATTTCTATGCCGGAACCTTTGTGCTGGCCCCCGACGTGCGGCTGGAGCAACCGCTGCTGCACGCGGTGCTGTTCACACGGCCGGGGCGGCTGGCGGCCCTGATCTATGCCGGCGCGATGACCCTGGGTCTGTTGCCCGGACGGTCGGACGTCCTGATCCTGCCGGCCATCGCTGCCCGGATCGAGGGGCCGGTGGCCGAACCGGTGCAAGGCGATGGCGACACCGTCGCCCGCCTGCCCGTCGACATATCTATATGGAAAGGCCGTCTGCGCGTGGTGGGTGGGGAAGATTAATCCGCCCTGCGCTTTGCCCGGTCCTCGCGGTCCGTCGGCTCCACATGGGCCAGACAGTCAATGATCTCCGGCCCCTGGCGGAACTGGAACCAGCCTTTGCCATCATGGAAGGACAGGCGGTAGGTGCCCTGGGCATCGCGCTCCAGCCGCAGGCTGGGGTCCTTCAGGCCCGGCAGCCAGACCAGAATCCAGTCGCGCTCGCGGGTGCTGGACCTTTCGGTCCGCTGCCATAGCCCACGGCGGCGCCGATCGGCCAGGATGGACTTCCAGGCGACCATGTCCATGGGGGTGAAGCGCTGGCGGGCAAAGGGCAGAATGACGCACATGGGCATGGCCTCGGACTTTGGTGGCACGGGTATCTCCGCACCTGGGGCCAGCCTGCTCCCTCACCCTTAATGCGGCCTTAATCCGTGGCAGTCCAAAAGCATAGGGCATGCGAAAGGTCAGGTTAGCCGCCTGCTGGGAAAATGCCATTTCGCAACTGCACAGCGTAATGATGCGACGAAGGTCGTAAAGCGGCGCGGTTGCTGGCCAAATCCAAGGGAAGCGGTGCAAAACCGCATACCCCCAATCCACAGGCGCGCTGTTGCGTAGGGGCTATGGCTGTGTTACATGCTCGCTCGCTCGACACCGGTGGGTTCTCCTCCGGGATGGCCGATCATTGCTAACGTCCTGAAATTATTCAGGTCCACGGACTTTAACCGAGGTTACCAGTGGCAACCGAAGGGACTGGCGTCTCCGAACTCGCCTCGCGCTATGCGAGCGCTCTGTTCGATCTCGCGGATGGGCAGCAGGCCCTGGACCAGACGGCCCAGGATCTGACGTCCATCAAGGCTCTGCTCGCTGAAAGCGCGGACCTCCGCCGCTTGATCGGCAGCCCGCTGCTCGCCCGCAACGAACAGGAGCGCGCTATGGAAGCCGTCCTGGCTGCGGCTGGCATCGGGGAACTCGTGCGCAAATTCGTGGGGCTGGTGGCGCGTAATCGCCGCCTCTTCGCGTTGCCGGGCATGATCGACGGGTATCTGGCCGAACTGGCCCGCCGCCGTGGCGAAAGCACGGCGCGCGTCACCGTTGCTCGTCCGCTGACGGATGCGCAGTGGACTGCCCTGGCCGCCGCCCTGAACAAGGGCGAAGGTTCCAACGTCAAGTTGGATGTGTGGGTTGATCCCTCGCTGATCGGCGGCATGATCGTCAAAATCGGTTCCCGCATGGTGGATAGCTCCGTGCGTACCAAGCTCAATAAGCTGAAACTCGCCATGAAAGGGGTTGGATAATGGAAATCCGCGCCGCTGAGATTTCCGCGATCCTGAAGCAGCAGATCGCGAACTTCGGCACCGAAGCCGATGTCGCCGAAGTGGGCCAGGTGCTGTCCATCGGTGACGGCGTGGCCCGTATCCATGGCCTGGACAAGGTCCAGGCCGGCGAGATGGTTGAATTCCCCGGCGGGGTCAAGGGCATGGCCCTGAACCTCGAAACCGACAATGTCGGTGTGGTGATTTTCGGTTCCGACCGTGCCATCAAGGAAGGCGACGTCGTCAAGCGTACCGGCGCCATCGTTGAGGTGCCGGTGGGCCGTGGCCTGCTGGGCCGCGTTGTCGACGGTCTGGGCAACCCGATCGACGGCAAGGGCCCGCTGACCGACGTGACCCGTCAGCGCGTGGAAGTGAAGGCCCCCGGCATCATTCCGCGTAAGTCGGTGCATGAGCCGATGCAGACTGGCCTGAAGGCGATTGACGCTCTGGTGCCGGTCGGCCGTGGCCAGCGCGAGTTGATCATCGGTGACCGTCAGACCGGCAAGACCGCCATTGCCCTGGATACCTTCATCAATCAGAAGGGCATCAACAAGGGCGACGACGAGTCCAAGAAGCTGTACTGCATCTACGTCGCCGTGGGCCAGAAGCGCTCCACCGTTGCGCAGATCGTGAAGACCCTGGAAGAGAACGGCGCGCTGGAATATTCCATCGTCGTGGCCGCCACCGCTTCCGAGCCGGCGCCGCTGCAGTTCCTGGCCCCCTACACGGGTGCGGCCATGGGCGAGTTCTTCCGCGACAATGGCATGCATGCCCTGATCGTTTATGACGATCTGTCCAAGCAGGCCGTTGCCTACCGTCAGATGTCGCTGCTGCTGCGCCGTCCGCCGGGCCGCGAAGCCTATCCCGGCGACGTGTTCTATCTGCACAGCCGTCTGCTGGAACGCGCCGCCAAGCTGAACGACGCTAATGGCAATGGTTCGCTGACGGCACTGCCGGTCATCGAGACCCAGGCCGGTGACGTTTCCGCCTACATCCCGACGAACGTGATTTCGATCACCGACGGCCAGATCTTCCTGGAAACGGGCCTGTTCTATCGCGGCATCCGTCCCGCCATCAACGTCGGTCTGTCGGTGTCCCGCGTGGGCTCCGCCGCACAGATCAAGGCGATGAAGCAGGTTGCCGGCACCATCAAGCTGGAACTGGCCCAGTATCGTGAAATGGCTGCCTTCGCGCAGTTCGCTTCCGATCTGGATGCCACGACCCAGCGTCTGCTGAGCCGCGGTGCGCGCCTGACGGAGCTGCTGAAGCAGCCCCAGTTCAAGCCGATGCCCGTGGAAGAGCAGGTCGTGTCGATCTTCGCCGGCGTGAAGGGCTATCTGGACAAGATCCCGACCAACGACGTGAACCGGTTCGAGGCTCGCTTCCTGGATGAAATCCGGGCGAAGGGCGCCGACATCCTGGCCGCGATCCGCAATGAGAAGGCGATTTCCAAGGAAACCGAAGAAAAGCTGAAGGCTTTCCTCGAAGGTTTCGTCAAGGTTTTCGCCTGATCCAAGTCCCGTAAGGGGCCTCATTGAGAGCATAGGGCTGTCATGCCGAGCTTGAAGGACATCCGAAACCGGATCGCCAGCGTCAAGTCGACGCAAAAGATCACGTCGGCCATGAAGATGGTCGCGGCCAGCAAGCTGCGCCGCGCCCAGGAGCAGGCTGAAGCGGGCCGGCCCTATGCTGAACGCATGGGCCGGATGCTGGCTTCGCTGGCTGCCAACGTGGCCGGCGGTCCCGGTGGCCCCCGCCTGATGACCGGGACGGGCAGCGATCAGACCCACCTGCTGGTGGTGATGACGGCTGACCGTGGTCTGGCGGGCGGTTTCACCAGCTCCGTAGTGCGCGACACCAAGCGCGCCATCCTGCGCCTCCAGGCCGAGGGCAAGACCGTGAAGCTGCTGACCGTGGGCCGCAAGGGCCGCGATCTGCTGCGTCGCGAGTTTCCCTCGCTGATCGTCGCGACGTTCGAGGAAGTGGGCAAGAAGAAGCTCTCCTTCGCCGATGCCGACATGGTGACCGCGAAGATCCTGGAGCTGTTCGACGCCGGTCAGTTCGACGTCGCCACGATCGTCTACAACAAGTTCAAGTCGGCGATGACCCAGATCGTCACCTTCCAGCAGGTGGTGCCGTTCGCGGCTCCCGAAGCGGGTGACGCCCCGGTCGAAGCCGGCGCCGTTTACGAGTTCGAGCCGAGCGAAGAGGCCATCCTGGCCGATCTGCTGCCGCGCAATCTGGCCATCCAGGTCTATTCCGCCTTGTTGGAGAGCGCCGCGTCGTTCTTCGGCTCGCAGATGACCGCCATGGACAATGCCACGCGCAACGCCGGCGAGATGATCAAGAAGTACACGCTGGTCTACAACCGCACCCGCCAGGCTTCGATCACGAAGGAACTGATCGAAATCATTTCTGGCGCGGAAGCGTTGTAAACCCACCCGCATTCACGACGAAGTCAAGGTTCCGAGGGAGCTTACCCCATGGCTAACAACAGCAACGCGGTCGGCCGCATCACACAGGTTCTTGGTGCCGTCGTGGACGTGCAGTTCAACGGCGAACTGCCGCCGATCCTGAACGCGCTGACCACCCAGAACGAGGGCAAGACCCTGGTTCTGGAAGTCGCGCAGCATCTGGGCGAGAACACCGTCCGCACCATCGCCATGGACACGACCGACGGTCTGGTCCGTGGCGCCGAGGTGGTGGATACCGGCAACTCGATCCTGATGCCCGTCGGTCCGGCCACCCTGGGCCGCATCCTGAACGTCATCGGCGAGCCGATCGACGAGCGCGGCCCGGTCGGCAACGACAAGGTCCTGCCGATCCACCGTGACGCTCCGGAGTTCGTTGAGCAGGCGACCGACGCCGCCCTGCTGATCACCGGCATCAAGGTCATCGACCTGCTGGCCCCGTACCTGAAGGGCGGTAAGATCGGCCTGTTCGGCGGCGCCGGCGTGGGCAAGACCGTGACCATTCAGGAACTGATCAACAACGTCGCCAAGGCGCATGGTGGTATGTCGGTGTTCGCCGGCGTGGGTGAGCGTACCCGCGAAGGTAACGACCTGTACCACGAAATGATCGACGCTGGCGTTATCAAGACCGACGGCCCGGGCTCCAAGGTGGCCCTGGTGTATGGTCAGATGAACGAGCCGCCGGGTGCCCGCGCCCGCGTCGCCCTGTCCGGCCTGACCATCGCCGAATATTTCCGCGATGAAGAAGGCCAGGACGTGCTGTTCTTCGTGGACAACATCTTCCGCTTCACCCAGGCGGGCGCCGAAATGTCGGCACTGCTGGGCCGTATCCCGTCGGCCGTGGGTTACCAGCCCACGCTCTCCACCGACATGGGCGGCCTGCAGGAGCGCATTACCTCGACCAAGAAGGGCTCGATCACGTCCGTGCAGGCCATTTACGTGCCCGCCGACGACTTGACCGACCCGGCCCCGGCCACGTCGTTCGCCCACCTGGACGCCACGACCGTGCTGTCGCGCTCCATCGCTGAAATGGCCATCTTCCCGGCCGTGGACCCGCTGGACTCGACGTCGCGCGCCCTGGATCCCCGCATCGTCGGTGAAGAACACTACAACACCGCCCGCAAGGTTCAGCAGGTGTTGCAGCAGTACAAGGCCCTGCAGGACATCATCGCGATCCTGGGCATGGACGAACTGTCGGAAGAGGACAAGCTGGTCGTGGCCCGTGCCCGCAAGATTCAGCGCTTCCTGTCCCAGCCGTTCCATGTGGCCGAAGTGTTCACCGGCACGCCGGGCGTTCTCGTGGCTCTGGAAGACACCATCAAGGGCTTCAAGGGTATCGTGAACGGCGACTACGACCACCTGCCGGAAGCCGCCTTCTACATGGTCGGCACCATCGAGCAGGCCGTGGAAAAGGCCCGCAAGATGGCCGAGGCCGCCTAAGTTCCGCTCCCGCCCCTGCCGTCGGCTATGCCGGTAGCAGGGGCAGGTGCACGGGAGGGGGCGACCCCTCCTTGACGCGTTTTGCTAGGGTTTCAAGCCATGGCCGACAAGGTTGAATTCGAGCTGGTGTCGCCGGAAAAGCTGCTGGTGTCGCAGCCGGTGCATATGGTGGTGGTGCCGGGGGCCGAGGGCTTCCTGGGCGTCCTGCCGGGCCATGCCCCGATGATCGTCACGGTGAAGCCGGGCATCATCGACATCTATGCCAATGACATGGCGACGATCACCCAGCGCATTTTCGTAGCGGGTGGATTCTGCGAGATCACCGGTGCCCGCGTCACCATCCTGGCTGAGGAAGCGTCCGATCTGGACGCCGTCCGTGGCCTGGACCGCGCCGCCCTGGAGAAGCAGCTGGCTGACCTGTCCGAAGACCTGGCGGATGCTAAGTCGGACGGGGAGCGCCACACGCTGGAAGGCAAGGTCGCCATCGTGCAGGCCAAGCTGGACGCCCAGTCCGGTACGGTGCACTAAGCGGCTTGATCGGCACCCGGAACCGCGTCACATATGTGTCACGTTTCCGGGGTGATGCGAGCGATTATCACGGGGGCGCCTTGCGCCCCCGTTGCTTTTTCAGGCAACCCGGCCCATCTGTCAGCAACCGCGCAGGCCCCATGGCCGGCGCGCTTTCAGCAGCGAAGTGGATGAATATCGTCATGGCGAATTCGCATTGGACCATCGAGGGCCTGCCCTGGGACAAGCTGGACCAAGCCAAAGCGTCACCCGACATGCTGAAGCTGGCCAAGGCGGCGGCCCTGGTCGAATATAACGGCCATATCTATGCCGACTATCTGTGCAATGTCTTCCGCGAGGACCCCGTCTTCTGCGACGTGGTCCGGCAATGGGCCATTGAGGAGGTGCAGCATGGCGAGGCCCTGGGCACCTGGGCGTCGCGCATCGATCCCTCCTGGGATTTCCAGGCAGCAGTGAAGCGCTTCCGCGACGGGTACCAGATCGACATCGATGCCATGGAGAGCAAGCGCGGCAGCCGCGCCGGTGAACTGGTCGCGCGCTGCATCGTGGAGACGGGCACGTCCAGCTATTACACGGCCCTGGCCGAGGCGACGGAAGAACCCGTCTTCAAGCAAATCTGCAAGCATATCGCCGCCGACGAGCTGCGCCATTACAAGCTGTTCTATGACCATCTGAAGCGCTACCTGGAATCAGAGAAGCTGAACCGGGTGCAGCGCCTGATGGTCTGCCTGTCGCGCATCAATGAGACGGAGGACGACGAGCTGTCCTACGCCTTCTACGCCGCGAATTACTGGACCCGCCCCTATGAGCGCGTCGAGAATAATGCCGAGTATACCAGCCTCGCCTATTCCTTCTACCGGCCCCACCATGTTGATCGCATGGTTGGCATGGTGTTCAAGGCGTCGGGCCTGAAGCCGCATACCTGGCTGCACAATTGGGCGGCCAAGTTCGCCTATAAGCGCATGCATCAGAAGGCCGAAACGGCGCGTCTGGCGGCGTGATCAAGGGGGGCGAGAAGCCCCCCTTTTGCTGTCAATGCAGCCGCTGCGATACCGGGGCTTCGATGGCCAGACGGGGTTCATCCTCGTCCATACCGTCGCGCAGGATATCCAGCAGCCGGCCCGCATCCGGCGTGCCCCCAAGCGTCTCGCACAAGCACCCCATCAGTTCGGGCACCATCTGCATCAGGGCGGTGTTGCCCGGCAGGAAGCGATGCAGGATCAGGCCATTTTCGACCGCATCCAGCATCAGGCTGGCCGCCGGTCCGGCCATGGCCAGGATCGGGGGCAGGGGCATCTGCTCTGGCGCCACGCCCGTGCTGGCCAGCGCGCGCATGTTGCGCTCCATGATGAAACCGCTGGCGGGGCCATCCACCACCGTCAGGGCGGCGTTGGTGCCGGCCTGTTCCAGAAGCACGCGGCGCAGCTTGCGCAGGGCGGCAATGGCGGCGGCGGTCCGGTCGGCTTGGCCGCTGGCGCGCTGGCCCGCAGCGTTAAAGGCGGTGCGTATCAGGGCCGGGATGGGATTGGGTACCTGTTGGGTCTGGGTCTGCTGGGTCGTCATGGCGCGATCCTCCTTCACGAAGCGATGCCCCTTGGTCATCGGCGCGCCCTCGCGGACCCCAACATGGGCATCCGTGGCGTCGCCTGTCTTGTGACGTGGTGTGTCGTGAGGATTGCTTCAAGGGTCGGCGGCGGAACCATTCCGGGGTATGATGTGGCACCGCAACATGAGGGGCCGACATGGTACTGAAGCAGATCATGCGTCGGCTGGGCCGTGCCCAGTCGCCGATGGCGGCCCCAAAGCCATCGAATAAGCCCGCGGGCACGGCGCTGGCACTGCAGGGTGGTGGCTCCTTGGGGGCCTTTACCTGGGGCGTGCTGGACCGGTTGCTGGATGAACCTGGATTCGCACCTGTCCGCCTGTCCGGTGCCTCCGCCGGTGCGGTCAATGCGGTGGCCTTCGCCAGCGGCTGGGCAAAGGGTGGGGCGCCGGGCGCGCGCGATGCGCTGGACCGTGTCTGGCGGCGGGTGGGGGAATGTGGGGTCGGCGCTCTGGGCTTCTGCCCGACCTGGGCCAGTAATGGCATCACCCAAGCGGTGAACAGCGCCGCCTTTGCCATGGCGACCCGGCTGTTTTCGCCCTACGCCCTGAACCCGCTGGGGTTCAACCCGCTGCGGTCGATCCTGGTGGAGGAGGTGGATTTCGCGAACCTCACCCTGCCTACCGCCCCCGCGTTGCTGATTTCCGCCACCCGGGTGCGCGACGGACAGCCGCGCCTGTTCGGCAATGGGGAGATCGGCGTCGAACAGCTGTTGGCCTCCACGACCCTGCCGACCCTGCATCAAGCCGTGGAGATTGATAGCGAGGATTACTGGGATGGCGGCTACACCCTGAACCCGCCCATCCGCGCCCTGCTGAACGGACCTTCTGTGGGAAGGTTGCTGGTGGTGCAGGCCATGGCCAACTGTACCGATGACACGCCGCGCACAGCGGCGGCGATTCGCGACCGTCTGAACCAGATCACCTTTTCCCGGCCGCTGGAGGCGGAGATGGAGTTGGTACGCGAGGTGCTGAAGCGCGGGGAGGGGCCGGAACAGCTAGACCTTCTATCCATTGACCCGCAGGACCCGACCTTGGGCGACCTGAACGGTCTGCGCATCGATATGGACTATCTGCTGGCGCTCAAGGCGCATGGGCGGGCACAGGCGGGGGAGTGGTTGGCGGAGACTAACGCACCAACACCTTTCCCGGATTCATAATCCCGTCCGGGTCCAGCATCGCCTTCATCTTCCGCATCAGGTCCAGTTCCACCGGGTTCTTGATGCGGGCCAGTTCTTCGGCCTTGTGATTGCCGATGCCATGTTCGGCGCTGATGCTGCCGCCATGGGCCAGGACCTGTTCATGGACGATGTCGCTGATGGCATGGGCGTGTGCCAGATAGGCGGCGCCCTCCATATCCACCGGGCGGCCGATATTGAAGTGGATATTGCCGTCGCCGGCATGGCCGAACGGGTAGGGCCGGATGCCGGGCATATAGGCGGTGACGGCGGCGATGGTGGCGGCAAGGAAGTCGGGGATGCGGCTGACCGGCACGGACACGTCAGTATGGACCGCTCCGCCGATCTTGCGCCCGATCTCCGGCAGGCTCTCGCGGATCAGCCAGAGTTTGCGTTGCTGTTCCATGCTGTCGGCGAAGATGGCATCGGTGACCAGCCCCTGATCCAGCGCCGTCTCCAGCACCGCCTCCACCTGACCGCGCAAAGCCGGCCCCGCCATGCCGCTGCTGGCCTCCAGCAGCACATACCAGGGCGAGGGGGCCGATAGAGGGTCCTGGTCACGGCCCAGGATTTCCCGCGATCCATCAAAGGCAAAACGCGGCATCAGTTCGAAGGCCGACAGGCTGTCGCCTGTGCCGGTGCGGGCCAGTCCCAGCAGGGCGACGGCGGCGGCCGGGCTGGGCACGGCCACCAGGGCGGTTTCGACCTGGCGCGGGCGCGGGAAGAGCTTCACCGAGGCGGCAGTGATGATCCCCAGGGTACCTTCGGCGCCTAAGAACAGGTGCTTCAGGTCGTAACCGCTATTGTCCTTGCGCAGGGTCCGCAACCCGTTCCAGACCCGCCCATCGGGCAGCACCACCTCCAGGCCCAGGACCAGATCGCGAGCATTGCCATAGCGCAGGGTCAGGATGCCGCCGGCATTGCTGGACAGGTTGCCGCCCAGCATGCAGGTCCCTTCCGCCCCCAGCGACAGCGGGAAATAGCGGTCCGCCGCCTGTGCCGCCGCCTGGATATCGGCCAGGACGCAGCCGGCTTCCGCAATCATCGTATAATCGGTGGCATCCAGGGTGCGGATGCGGTTCAGGCGGCCCAGGTTCAGCAGGACGGCGCCTGTTCCCTTCTCGGCGATGGTTCCGCCGACTAGCCCGGTATTGCCCCCCTGCGGCACGATGGGCACTCGGGCCTCGGCGCAGAGCCGCACGATGGCGGCCACTTCTGCCGTTGATCCGGGGCGCAGGACGGCCACGGGGTGGCTTTCCTCCCGCTGGCGCCAGTCGAAGGCATAGGGCGCCATGTCGGTGCCGGTCAGGACATGAGCGGGGCCGATCAGATCGGCCAGGGCGGAAAGCAGGTCGGTGCTCATCTCAGGTCCTGGGTGCAGCCGCACGGCGGAGACGGTCATTGATGGCCATGCCAAGCCCCTTGTCGGGGACCGGCATGACGGCGATGCCCGACAGGCCGGGCCGGTCCAGGGCGCGCAACATGGCGAACAGGTTGGAAGCCGCCTCCGTCAGGTCGCCATTGTTGGACAGGTTCATACGTACAGCTCCGCCGCGCAGGAACTGGTCCGGTCCGAAAGCCAACAGCGCCTCATCATCCCGTACGGTCGTCGCGTCCAGCCGCACGGGCAGGCCCGGCGCATAATGGCTGGTCATCATGCCGGGTGCCTTCACCCCGTCCGCCGCCGTGGCCAGATCGACGGGACCCAGCACGTTTTCCAGCTCTTCCCGCGTCACCGAACCGGGACGTAGCAGCAGCGGGCGTTCACCCGTCAGGTCCAGGACGGTCGATTCGACACCGATGGAGCAGCGCCCCCCAGCCAGGATCAGTTTCAGCCGGGCGCCACCACCCTCGGGAAACTCCTCCACCACATGCATGGGGGTTGTCGGGCTAACATGGCCCGAGACATTGGCCGATGGGGCGGCCAGGGGACGACCCGACGCCTGGATCAGGGCGCGGGCGACCGGATGGGCGGGGCTGCGTACCGCCACCGTGTCCAGCCCAGCGGAGACCAGCAACGACAACGCCGCATCGGTGCGGCGCGGCAGGACCAGGGTCAGGGGACCGGGCCACCACATCTCCATGGCGCGGGCGGCGCGGTCATCGATATGGACCAAAGTCGCCGCCGCTGTCTCATCGGCGACATGCACGATCAGCGGGTTGAAGCTGGGTCGACCCTTGGCGGCGAAGACGGCGGCCACTGCCGCATCATTGCCGGCGTCGCCAGCAAGCCCGTAAACCGTCTCCGTCGGCATGGCGACCAGTCCACCCGCTGCCAGCACCTCGGACGCCTGCGCATAGGCATCCGGCCCCGGCGGCAGTACACGCGGTCGGTCGGGATGCGGCGGCGGGGCCGGCACCTCATGGTGATGGTGACTGGGGTCGTCGCAGCAATGATCGTGGGGCACGGGATCGGTCCTGAAAATCTCACCCGCCACGATAACGGTGGCGGGCGGCCCGATCACGGGCTTTCCACGCAAAGCCCGGCTGCGTCATTCCACACCCGGCTTCAGCGAGAAGACGATGCCCCAGCCATCCGGGTCCTCGAAACAGACCGCCCGGTTTAGCCAATAGGGGTTTTCCGGCCCTACCGGAACGCCACCCCGCGCCTGTATGGAGGCCGACACGGACAGAAGGTCGTCGCGGCTATCGACATAGAGCACCAGCAGATTGTCGCGCGAGGGCGCGGCGCAGGGGCTGCCATCCTTATGCTGGGTGAATTCCAGATGCGTGTCCCAGCCGGGAAGGCCGATCAGCACCCCGTCATAGCCGGCATGGGTGCCGTCATCCACCCAGCCGCCGATCACCGACAGACCGATCACATCGCGGTAGAAGGCGGTGACCTCCTTCAGCCGGTCCGTGGGCCGCGCGATGCGTACGCGGGTGATAGGAAGATGGTTGGGCCATGGCGTGCTGGTCATCGATCTGCCTCATGCTGCGGTGCGGCGCTTGCCGCCCGTCGTTCATGTGGGCACACTGGCGTTCAGAACAAAGGGCGGCAAGGGGCAGGATATGGCGGGGCGGGTCATCACCATCGCGCAGCAGAAGGGCGGGGCGGGCAAGACGACGCTGGCCATCCATCTGGCCGTCACCTGGGCGCGGGCCGGCAAATCCGCCGCCCTGGTCGATATCGATCCGCAGGGCAGCCTGTCCTACTGGTACGCGCAACGGGAAGCGACCCTGGGCGCCGATGCCACGGGCATCACGCACCTGCAGATATCCGGCTGGCGCACGCAGCGGGAGGTGGAGCGGCTGGCCAAGACCCATGACGTGGTGGTGATCGACAGCCCGCCCCATGCTGAAACGGACGCGCGCATCGCCGTGCGTACCGCCGCCCTGGTGGTGGTGCCGGTACAGCCAAGCCCCATGGACCTCTGGGCCACGCGCCCCACACTGGATCTGGCGCGGGTGGAAAAGCGGCCTGTGATGCTGGTGATGAATCGCGTACCAGCGCGGGGCAGGCTACTTGATGCGGTGGCGGCGAAGGCGGCGGAACTGGGCGTTCCAGTGGCGGCCGAAAGCCTGGGCAACCGTATCGGGTTCGCGGGATCCCTGATGGATGGCCTGACGTTGGCAGAAACGGACCCGAAGTCGAAGGGCGTGGAGGAACTGGAGGCGCTGGCCGCCGAAATCTGGACGGCACTGGACTGATATCCGGGGCCGCAGGTGGCCCGCCGTCCCCCTCTGCCCCGATTGGTGGGTGTTAACAGGTTTGCTAAACTCCCTCCTGAACGCGCAAGGGGGAATGCGATGCGGACGCTTTTGGGGGCGATTGCCCTGCTGTCTGTACTATCGGCACCGGTGATGGCGTCGGAGGTGCCGGTGGAGGTCATGGTGCTGGGCACCTATCATTTCGCCAATCCCGGCCAGGATAAGGTGAATGCCCAGATCGACCCGGTGACCACGCCGGCCAAGCAGGCGCAACTGGAACAGGTGGCCGAACGGCTGGCCCGGTTCAAACCAACCGTCATCGCCGTGGAACGGGTGGCCAAGGATCAGACCACGATGCTGGACCATCGCTATCCGGCATTCACGCCCGCCGACCTGTTGAAGAATCCCGATGAACGAGTACAGATCGCCTATCGTCTGGCCAACCGGCTGGGCCTGAAAGAGGTCTATGCGGTGGATGAGGTGGCCGAAGACGGGGAGCCTGATTATTTCCCCTTCGATCCTGTCCAGAAATGGGCAGAGGCCAATGGCAAGACCGGCACTATCGATGCCATGTTCGGCCCCATCCAGGCCTGGGTGGCGCAGTTGGAGAAGGATCAGAGGACACGGCCTGTTGCCGATATCCTGGCCGACCTGAACGCGCCGGACCATCCCATCGCCATCAAGAGCATGGGGGACGGGCAGTATCGCCTTCTAGCGCTCGGCAAGGGACGCGATCTACCGGGGGCCGACCTGAACGCCCGCTGGTATGCCCGCAACGCCCGTATCTTCGCCAAGCTGACGCAGGTGGTGAAGCCGGGCGACCGGGTTCTGCTGGTCTATGGCTCCGGTCATAATTACTGGCTGCGTCATTTCGCTAGCGAAACGGGCGGCTTCAAGCTGGTGGAGGCCGGCCCCTATCTGCGTCCCTGATCAGGCGGCGGCCAGCGGCAGGCGCAGCCAGAAACGGCTGCCCCCACCTGGCACCGGCTCGTACCCGATCTGTCCGCCCATGGCATGGACCAGTTGACGGCAGATCGCCAGCCCCAGGCCCGACCCGTCGAATCGGCGGGCATGAGAGCTGTCGGCCTGGAAGAAGGGCGTGAAAAGATTGCCGCGCTGTTCCGGGGCGACGCCGATGCCGGTGTCCACCACATCCGCCCGCAGCCACAGCCGATTCCCTTCCTGCCCATCCTGGCGAAGGCACAGGGTGATGCCGCCCGATTCGGTGAATTTGGCGGCATTGAACAGCAGGTTGTTCAACACCTGCTGCAACCGGATGCCATCCCCGCGCCAGCGGTCGGGCAGGGCGGGGTCCAGATCGACCGACAGGGTCAGTCCCTTGTCGTGACAGGTCTTTTGCACTAGCCGTTGGCCGCGTGCGGCCAGATCGGACAGGCAGAAGGGCCGTTCCTCCAACTCCACCTTTCCCGACTCCAGCCGCGCATAGTCCAGCGTGTGGTTCAGCACCTGCATCAGGCTGCGGCCCGTGTCATGCACGGTGCGGGCATAATCGCCATAGGGTTCGGGCAGACCGGCATGGGCCAGCATCTCCCCGAAACCCAGGATCGCGTTCAATGGCGTCCTGATCTCGTGGCTCATCATGGCCAGAAAGCTGGCGCGGGCCTGGGCCATCTGCTCGGCCGCCTTCTGCGCCGTTGCCGCATCGCGCTGCAGCTTGTCCAGGGACAGCTGATCCATGGCGATGCCGGCAAACTGTTCCAGCATGGAGGTTTGTTCGGCCTGGAAATCGGGCCGGGGACGCCTATCCAAAACGCAGAACACGCCCAGCACTTGTCTGCCCGGCGTGACAATCGGGACGCCAGCGTAAAAGCGCAGGCCCGCCTGGGTGATGCCGGGCAGGCCGGCAAAGCGGGGATCGGCGGCCAGATCGGGCACCAGCAGCGTGCCACCATCGATCACCAGATTGCACAAGGTGGTTTCGCGCGGCTGCCGTCCGACGCAGATGCCCTCCTCGGCCTTGGGCCACATGTCGGCGGCATCGATCAGATTGACCATGGCAATGGGCAGATCGAACAGCCGCCGGGCCATGCCCGTAAGCCGTAGGAAACGGGGATCAGGTCCCAGATCGGACCCGACATAGGCGGAAAAATCCTGGAGCCGCAATCGCTCGCGCAGGTCGCTGACGATCATGATGCGTGGTTCCGCCTTAATGGGTCGTCAGCTTGGGCGGACCCGGGGGCGGTGTCAACCGTCCCCCCGGTTCCATTCCCCTGTTTACAGACCCTGAACCGCCTTCAGCACGGCATCGACATGGCCCGGTACCTTCACCTTGCGCCATTCGGCGCGCAGGATACCATCCTTGTCGATCACGAAGGTGGAGCGTTCGATGCCCATATACTTCTTGCCGTACATGTTCTTTTCCTGCCAGGCGCCATAACGCTCCGTCACATCGCTGTCGGCATCGGAGGCCAGGATGAAGGGCAGCTTGTACTTGGCCTTGAACTTGTCGTGGCTGGCCACGCTGTCCTTGGAGATGCCGACAATGGTGGCATCCAGCTTTTCGAAATGTGGCAGCTGCTCGCCGAACCCGCAGGCCTGGGTGGTGCAGCCGGACGTGTCATCCTTGGGATAGAAATAGACCACCACATTCTTGCCCTTCAGGGCCGACAGGGTGACGCTGCCATTGCCATCGGTAGGCAGGGTGAAATCGGGGGCCGGCTGGCCGATCGCGATGGTCATCTTAGGGTTCCTTTGGGGAATAATGGTCTATAGACAAGGATTTAGGTGCGGCGCGACAGAGTCAACCCGCTGCATGGCAAAGAGGATGCAGGCATGATCAGCGTGGATTACGTGCGTACCATGGCCGCCTATGGCCATTGGATGAACAGCCGCATGATGGAGGCCTGCGCCGCCATTCCGGCGGTGGACCGGTCGCGCGATATGGGAGCCTTCTTCAAGTCACTGCACGGCACGCTGGACCATATCCTGTGGGCCGACATGATCTGGCTCAGCCGGTTTGAGGGCACGGCACCGCCCGTGGCCAAGGGGACGGATCTGTTCCGTCCCGATTGGGATGAACTGGTGGCCGACCGTGCGCTGGCTGACGCCCGCATTACGGACTGGGCGGTGGGCGTGACGCCGGAATGGCTGTCGGCGCCCTTGTCCTATGTCACTAAGTTCAATCCCCACCGCTGGACCCTGCCGGCCTGGGTCCCGGTGACGCATTTCTTCAACCATGGTACCCACCATCGCGGGCAGGCGACGACCTTGATGATGCAACTGGGTGTCGATCCGGGCGTCACGGACCTTCCGGTCCTGCCTGGTATTTTCGATGGCTCGCTGGGGATGGAGGCGAGCAAGGTGCCGGTTTAGAGCGGCATGAAAGCCGCTCGGGCGGCGACTGCCGCCGCGCCGCTCATGCGGCGTGAAGCCAAACCGCCGGACGGCGGTGCCGGCGTTTGAGGCGCATGTAAAAGCTAGACCTGATCGCCCAAGACCTGCCGGCAGAACCGCACCGTGATCGGCTTCTTCGCGGCCAAGGCGGCATGGTCGAGCGTCGCCACCACGCGGCGGGCATTGGCGAAGCTGCGTTCGGTGCGGGTCATCAACCAGTCGATGACATCCTCCCCCACCCGGATCTGCCGGTCGGCGAACAGCTTCACCAGCACGGCCATCAACAGGGCATCGTCGGGAGCGGCCATGCCCACCGCCGGTGCCGCCAGCAGGCGGGAACGCAGGTCGGGCAACCGGATCAGCCAGTTGATGGGCGCATTTTCCGCTAGCAGCAGCAGATGCCCGCCTATCTCCTTGGCCAGATTGTAAAGATGGAACAGGGACCGTTCGAGCGCGGGGTCGCCCGCCACCCCCTGCGCCCCGTCCAGAACGGCGGTCCGCATGGGGCGCAGCAGGTCGGGCAGCTCTGCCTCGTCCCGCAGGTCATCGACAGACAGAAGGTTACCGCGTGCGCGGGCGCGCCAGATCTGGGCCAGATGGCTTTTCCCGCAACCCGCCGGACCGAACAGGACCAGGGCTGGGGCGGGCCATTCTGGCCAGGCGTCCAGCCAAGCCACCGCGTCCTGATTGCCCGGTGCCACCAGGAAATCATCCTCCCCCATGGCCGACCGATGGCCCAGGTCCAGCGGGATCTGCCGCGTGGATAGCAGGGATGGCGGATTGGATGGCGGTTGGGGGGGCGTGGTCATGGCAAGAGCCCCTCCTTCTGCGCGGGCTGGAAAACATGAAAGCGTGTCAGGGCTTGGGCGGCAGGTCGGCGACGCCGTCACCCCGTTCCGCCCCTTCGGCTGCCGGATGGGATAGCAGCGGGTCGGGGGGCAAGTCGAGGGCTGTCGCCTCCACCGTGTCGAACCCACGGTAGAGGCTGCTCTGCATATATTGCTGCAAACAGAACCGGGTCAGTACGCCGATGACGGCGGCAACGGGTACCGCCAGCAGCACGCCGACAAAGCCGAACAAGGCCCCGCCGGCCAGCAGTGCGAACATGACCCAGACGGGATGCAGCCCCACCTTGTCGCCCACCAACTTGGGCGTCAGGATGTTGCCTTCCACGGCTTGGCCGAAGAAGAAGATGCCGGCGATCAGGCCGACCCGCCAGAATTCGTCGAACTGGAAAAGGGCCAGGCCGACACTGGCCACGAATCCGACCAGCGATCCGACAAACGGGATGAAGGACAGAAGGCCCGTGATCAGCCCGATCACCAGCCCGAAATCCAGCCCCGCTGCTGTCAGGGCCACGGCATAGAAAACGCCCAGGCAAAGGCAGACGGTGGCCTGACCGCGCACGAATCCGGCCAGCGTCGTATCGACCTCGCGCGCCTGCTCCCGGATGGTGGTGGCATAGGGGCGGGGTAGCCAGCCATCTATTGTCGCCACCATCCGGTCCCAGTCGCGTAGCAGATAGAAGGCCACGATGGGCGTGATGAAGATGACGGACAGGATGTCGATGATGGCGACACTGCTGGTCAGGATGTTGCGCAGAACGTCAGCGGTCCAGCCGACAGCCGTTCCGGCGTAGTTGCCGGCGGCTTCGCGCAGTTGCTTCGCCTCTGCCGCCGGCAGGCGGCGCAACCAGCGCTGGATTTCGGGGACCAGTTCCTTCTTGGCCCAGGCGATCCATTCGGGCGCCACCTCCACCAACTGTACGACCTGTGCCTGCAACAGTGGCGCCAGCAGCAGCAGGGCCAGGATGGCTGCCAGCAGAAATCCCAGCAGCACAATCGTCGTGGCGGCCCAGCGCGGCATGCCGCGCGCCTCCAATTTGTCAGCGACGGGGTCCAGCAGATAGGCGACCGCCATCCCCGCCACGAACGGCGCCAGCATGGAACGCAGCAGCCAGACGACGGCGATGAAGCCGACAAAGCCCCAGAGCCAGAATTTCCACTGTCGATTGGCCCGCATCATGCGCCCTTGCCCGGATCGTCGTTCAGGAATTCATCCTCCGGCTTCGGCCGGCTGACGAAGGCCAGTACCAGCGAGGCCAGCGTCAGACCGACCACCACCAGTTCCGCCGGCAGGATGAACAGATCGACCCCGAATCCAGGTCCCTGGATCAGCAGGAACAGGATGGCCAGCGCGTCCATGGCCACGATGTTGATATGAAACAGCCAGCGAGGCTCGCGAATCCAGGGCTCGTTCCCCGCCGTTTCCGGCAGCTTCTGCCCCAGCGCCAGCACCAGTTCCCGCAGCAGCACGGGGATCAGCACCCAGAGCGGCAACAGGCCATTATAGGCAAGCGCGGTCAGGGCCAAAAGCGGCAGCAACCGGTCGGCGAACCCGTCCAGAACCCCGCCCAGCCTTGTGCGCGTCTTGAACAGCAGAGCCGCGGACCCTTCCAGCAGGGCGCCCAGGGCGGCCAGCACGAACAGCCAGAAGGCCCAGGCATAATGGCCGCTATAGATCAGCCAGCCGATCAGCAGGGCTGACAGCAGCCGCCCGGCGGTGATGCCCATCGTGATGCGGCGTAACCGTTCCAGGGTGGGATCGGTGGCTGTGGTTTCGGGCGCAAGATCGCTCATCGGGCCTCAACTCCGCCGTTGGTTATGTTCAGACGTTCCCGTCTTGAACACGTGGCAAACCAAAAGGGTCACATGCCCGGCAGTATGAGGGTTTTCGAAAGGATAACAATGGTCTGGTGGGGGCTGATGGAACCGCTCACCGCGCGCTGCGCAGGACCGGCCCGTCGGCCCCATCTTCCAGCACCAGATCGCGCTGGGCCAGTGCGGTGCGCAACTGGCCGATATCGCCAGCATGGCGCAGGTCCAGGACGGCGCCGGTGCGCGACAGGCTGGTGATATTGGTCTGTGTGATAGTGCTGATGCTGGCCAGACGTTTGCGGATGGACAACCACGCGGCCTGATCGGCAAAGCGGGCCGTCAGCTTCAGGTCCGACAGGGCCCCGGCGGCGATCTGCGTGGCGGCGGTCCAGCGTTCCTCGAACCGGTGGGTCACGCTTTCCACGGCCGCGCGCAGGGTGGGACTCACCACCTCGGTCGTATCCGCAGGCAGGGGTGATTGCGTCAGGGTGAAGCTTTCCCCACTGCCTGTGGCAGGATGCAGGGCAACCGTCACCGTCAGGCCTGCTTCTGGCGTGCCGCTGGCCACCACCACGGCGACATCACCGGCACCGTAGCGGTCGGCGATACGGCGCAGCGCGGTGGCGTCACCGGTCAGGGCCTGTTCCACACCGATATCGCTGACATCCGCTGCCTCCCCGAACGGTACGGTCACGGGCACCAGACCGCCCTGACGCGGGGCCAGATCGGCCCAGGCTTGCCGCCACGCCGTGCCCGCCTGCCACAGGACTGGCGTGCCGCCCGTCTGATCAATGGGCAGGACCAGGGTTGGCTTCGACCGCACCTCGGCATAGGCGACATTGTTGGCACGCAGGTAATTGCGCAGGGCGGCGGCGTTGAAACGGATGGCCAGCTTGCCGACATAACGGGTGGCGGATGTCCGCTCCTCCTGGATCTCAAAGCTCTGCACCATGCGTTCGATCACGTCGGATGGAACGGGGGGTAGGGCGGTGCGAGCACCATCCACCGTCAGCCGGTCGAACATCAGGTCGAAGGCCTTGCGTTGCGCCTCCCGCACGCCTTGGTCCCGGGCGGCATTGGCATTGCCGGACGAGATATCGACGCCCACATCGCGCACCGTGAACAGGTCGTCCACCGCCTGACCAGAGGCTGGCAGCGCCAGACCCAGGGCCATCAGGGCGACAGACAGGCTTTTGCGCAGGGCGGGGGTGCGGATGACCGGCATTGCCTTGAATTCCGATGTTGCTATGTTCGGCGCCAAATCCGGGGTGCGGCAGGCCACCATGGGCTTTCTACCCCACCCCGGCACCGTTACGCCAGCAGTGAGGGCCAGGGCATGAGCAGCTATTCCTACCGGGATGCGGGTGTCGATATCGATGCGGGCAACGCACTGGTCGATGCGATCAAGCCGCTGGCCAAGTCCACGGCTCGTTCCGGCTCCGATGCGGGCCTGGGTGGGTTCGGCGCACTGTTCGATCTGCGCGCCGCCGGCTTCCATGATCCGCTGCTGGTTTCCACCACTGACGGCGTGGGCACCAAGCTGAAGGTCGCCATCGACGCCAACAAGCATGACACGGTCGGTATCGATCTGGTCGCCATGTGCGTGAATGATCTGGTGGTGCAGGGCGCCGAACCGCTGCTGTTCCTGGATTACTACGCCACCGGCAAGCTGGACGTGGCCGCCGGCCGCGCCATCGTCGCCGGCATCGCTGAGGGCTGCCGTCAGGCCGGTTGCGCCCTTGTCGGTGGTGAGACCGCGGAAATGCCTGGCATGTATGCCCATGGCGACTATGATCTGGCCGGTTTCTCAGTCGGTGCCGTCGAACGTTCGCAGGTGCTGATCGGTGACAAGGTGGCCTCCGGCGATGTGGTGCTGGGCCTGGCCTCGTCGGGCGTGCATTCCAACGGCTACTCGCTGGTGCGCAAGCTGGTGGGCGTGTCGGGCCTGACCTATGACAGCGCCTGCCCATGGGATGCCTCGCGCAGCCTGGGTGACGCGCTGCTGACGCCGACCCGCATCTATGTGAAGTCGGTCCTGGCTGCCGTGCGCGCCGGCACCGTCAATGCGCTGGCCCATATCACGGGTGGCGGGTTGATTGAGAATATTCCGCGCGTCCTGCCCGATGGCCTGGGCGTGGACCTGGATGCTGCATCCTGGGACCTGCCGCCGGTGTTCAACTGGCTGATGAAGACGGGCAATGTCGAAGCGTCCGAGATGGCTCGCACCTTTAATTGCGGTATCGGCATGGTTGTCGTCGTGCCTGCCGACAAGGCCGATGAAGCCACGCGCCTCCTGGCCGAAGGCGGGGAGACTGTGAAGCGTATCGGCACCGTGGTTCCGCGCAGCGGCGACGGCCACCGCGTCGTGATCACGGGGCTGGAGCGCTGGTCGTGAGACTGCGTCTGGGCGTTTTGATCTCGGGCCGGGGCAGCAATCTCCAGGCCCTGATCGACGCTGCCTGTGATCCGGCATATCCGGCGGAGGTGGCGCTTGTCATCTCCAACAAGCCGGACGCCGCCGGCTTGGACCGGGCGCGTGCCGCCGGTATCGCCACCCTGGTACTGAAGCCGAAAGACTTTGCCGATAAGGCAGCCCACGAGGCGGCGATGACGGCGGCGTTGGAAAGGGCCGGCGTCGGTCTGGTCTGCCTCGCCGGTTATATGCGCCTGCTGTCGCCGGTGTTTGTGACGGCGTGGCATGACCGCCTGATCAACATCCACCCCTCGCTGCTGCCCGCCTTTCCCGGCCTGGACACACACGCGAAGGCCATCGACACCGGCGTGCGCTTTCACGGCTGCACGGTGCATTTCGTGCGGGTGGAGATGGATACCGGCCCGATCATCGTGCAGGCCGCTGTGCCCGTCGCCGATGATGACACGCCCGATCGTCTGGCGGCTCGCGTCCTGACCCAGGAGCACAAGGCCTATCCCTTGGCCGTGCGCCTGATCGCGGAAGGCCGGGTGTCGGTGGAGGGCAACCGCGTGGCGGTGCGGGGTGGGGCCGTGCCGAATGCGATGATCGCGCCCATCGCCTGAAAACAAGATCGCATGCGCCGGGGGGCGGCGCATGCGACAAGGCAGTCCGATGGTGCTTATCAGGCCGGAACGGCGGCCAGGTTATTAAGCTTCAAATGGATGGCCAGGCGTCGGTCGCGGTGCAGCCGTTCGATCAGATAGCCCAGCAGGAAGATGGCAGCGATACCGCCGGCGATGCGCAGGGGCTGTTCCTTTGACACGCCATACATCACCAAATTGGTCATCAGCCCGGCGAACAGCGGCACGAACCAGAACCACCACATCAGGCGGCGCTGACGGCTTTGCCGGTTCAGTTCCGTTTCATAAAGGGCGCGCACGGTGGTGCTGTCTGCATCCAGCGGGGCTGGTCGGGCGGCACCGCGCAGCGCCAGATAGACCAGGATGCAGGCATAACCGGTCAGAAAGCTCCAGCCCAGAGGGGCGACCGGCGGCTGAAACCGTGCCAGGAAGTAGCCCGACACGCCGATGATCATGGCCAGTGCGGCCATTTCGGCCCGGTTGCGCACGCGGGTGCGCTGCACGAACTGATTGTAATCGGTGAACAAGGGCTGGGCGGGTTTGCGCCGTACCGCGTCGGGATTTTCCATCGCGCCCAAGGTCCAGAGGATCGGGAAGGACAGGCAGGCCAGTACGATCAGTGAGCGCGACAGCGCCCAGCCCGGATCAAGGTGGCCGGCGGCGATCAGCATATGCATGACCGTCTGTTGCGCCACCACGCACAGGGCCGCCGTGATGGCATCGAAAAGGCCCTGACGCACCGGGTTGTCATCACTGCGATAGATGTTCCGCAACAGCAACCCGACCATGGCCAGTCCCATGGGCAGTGCGGCGCAGGCGGCATTGGTCACGGCCCTATCGGGGCGGTCCAGTTCGAACCCGCCCAGGCAGGCGAACAGGATGAACAGCTGCAACCCGATCACCGGTAGCCGTGATGCCCGGCGCGCCTGTTCGGCTACCAGCGGCGGCACGGAGCGTAACCCCTCGGCGGCCAATTGCCCCGGCGAACGGCAGCTTTCCGCCAGATCGCCCATCACCGCCTCCCGCGAGGCGGGCGGCAGCACCATCTGGATCAGGCGGCCCACCAATCCCGGTGCGGGATTGCTTACGCGATCGCGCTGTCTTTCCATATCCCCACTCCCCATTGCTGTTCGATAGCATCGCAGATGCGTTTGGCGGTCGCCGCCGCGTCCCGCAGAGCCATTTCCCCCGAAACTTCAAGCCGGAAGCAGCGTTTGGCCCGTCCGCCCCTTTCCGGTGTGGGATCGGTCATCCAGGAGGTGACCAGCCCCTTATCCTCCATCCGGTCCAAGGTGGCGTAGACGGCGCCCAACGCCACCTTCCGTGGTCGCGACAGCTCTTCCACCTTGGCGTGGATGGTCACGCCATAGGCGCTGTCCCCCAGTGACAGCACGGCTGTCAGCACAACCTGCTCAAACTGTCCAAGGGTGGCGTTCGCGACCGCTTTCATAATCCATACCCTGTATGAGTTATGTTGCATACGGTGTAGGAGAAATGGTTGGGCGTCAAGGGCGATTGTGTGGCGTTCGACGGCATGTCATTGCGTGCTGATTATTGACTGCTGCTTGTCGCGTGCCATGCCCATCCGCCCCGCCACCGCCGCCGATCTGCCCTTTATCCATAGCCTCGCCCCGCGTCTGGCCGGGGCTGCCGACCTGTCCTGGCGCAGCGGTGACGAGGTGATGCGGTTTCAACGCTGTTTCATGCATGAGACGCTGGAGGCACCCAAGCCGGGAGCCGTGACTTTCATCGCCGAGGATGAAAGCGGCGTACTGTTAGGATTCGTGCATGCCGAGCCGATGCTGGACATCTTCACCGACCAGATCGCCGCCTATATCCCGCTGCTGGCCGTGACCGAAGCGGCGGAGGGGCAGGGGACGGCCAAGGCCCTGATGGCGGCGGTGGAGGCGTGGGCCAAGGGCCAGGGCTATGCGTCCCTGTCACTGGATGTCTTTGCAAGTAATGCGCGCGGCCGCGCCTTCTATGCGCGCCAGGGCTATGGGGAGGAGACGCTGCGGCTGGTGAAGGACATTCGGTAGCACCCCCAACCGTTCGAGAACCCTTGTCAACCGCCCCACCAACCCTTACACAATCGGCCAGAATTCCATCGTCTCGTTCCGGGGGAGAAGAATATGGCCGGCGCACATGGGCCCGTGGTGGTCGACAACAAGATCGTGAAGGAACATGCCGAGGGCTGGCATGCCTTTACCCGTTTCACCACCATCGGCATCATCGCCGTGGTGCTGTTCCTGCTGATGTTGATGCTGCATTTCTTCATCGGCTGGGGCTACGCCGTGCTGTTCATGGTGCTGGGCTATGTTGTGCTGACCTTTGCCGCTTTGCTGGGCAAGGTATAAAGCTCGCCGAAGCACCATTGCGATCTGGAAAAAGGGCCGCCGGCGACGCCGCGCGGCCCTTTTTGCGTCCGTGACAAACCCGTAGTACGCCTTTGGCGTGGTTCAAGCCCTTGAAGGGGGGGTATTGGTGTGCCACGTTAACGCCTGACGCCGTCACGATCGTTTCATCCCGTGCCCATCTGGGGCGGGCGGTCGGTCCAGGCCCAGCGGGGCTGGCGGCATGAATATAGAAGGCTGACTTAAGATGCTGGACATCCCCCGCGGTGTTCTCTACCCGGTCCTCCCGCTGAGAGACATCGTCGTCTTCCCGCACATGATCGTCCCGTTGTTCGTGGGCCGCGAGAAATCCGTCCGCGCGCTGGAAGACGTGATGAAGGATGATAAGCAGATCCTGCTGGTCACCCAGAAGAACGCCTCCCAGGATGATCCCACGCCCGCCGACATCTTTTCTGTCGGCACGATCGGTACGGTGCTGCAGCTGCTGAAGCTGCCCGACGGGACCGTGAAGGTGCTGGTGGAGGGCGGCAAGCGCGCCGCCATCACCAAGTTCGGCGATAATGAGGATTTCTTCCAGGCCTATGCCGAACTGATCGATGAGAAGGTGGGCGAGCCACAGGAGCTTGAGGCCCTGTCGCGCGCGGCCGTGTCGCAGTTCGAGCAGTATATCAAGCTGAACAAGAAGATCCCGCCCGAGGTGCTGGTTTCCATCAACCAGATTGAGGAGCCGGGCAAACTGGCCGACACTATCGCCAGCCATCTCCAGCTCAAGATCCCTGAAAAGCAGCAGCTATTGGAGACCCCGACGGTCGCCGAGCGGCTGGAGCGGGTCTATGCCTTCATGGAAGGTGAGATCGGCGTGCTGCAGGTGGAAAAGCGCATCCGCAACCGCGTGAAGCGCCAGATGGAGAAGACTCAGCGCGAGTACTATCTGAATGAGCAGATGAAGGCCATTCAGAAGGAATTGGGCGAGGGCGAGGACGGCAAGGACGAGGTCGCGGAGATCGAGGAGAAGATCGCCAAGACCAAGTTCAGCAAGGAAGCCCGCGAAAAGGCCCTGGCCGAGGTCAAGAAGCTGCGCACCATGAGCCCGATGAGCGCGGAGGCCACGGTGGTGCGCAACTATCTGGACTGGATGCTGTCGATTCCCTGGAAGAAGCGCAGCAAGGTCAAGAAGGACATCAAGGGTGCCGAAACAATCCTGAACGCCGACCATCACGGTCTGGAAAAGGTCAAGGAACGTATCCTTGAATACCTGGCGGTCCAGCAGCGCATGGACAAGGTTAAGGGCCCGATCCTGTGCCTGGTCGGACCGCCGGGCGTGGGCAAGACGTCGCTGGGTAAGTCCATCGCCAAGGCCACGGGCCGCAATTTCGTGCGCATGTCGTTGGGCGGCGTGCGGGATGAAGCCGAGGTGCGCGGTCACCGCCGCACCTATATCGGCTCCATGCCCGGCAAGGTCATCCAGGGCATGAAGAAGGCCAAGACCTCCAACCCGCTGTTCCTGCTGGATGAGATCGACAAGCTGGGGGCCGACTGGCGCGGTGATCCGTCATCGGCACTGCTGGAGGTTCTCGACCCCGAGCAGAACAGCACCTTCAGCGACCATTATCTTGAGGTCGACTATGACCTGTCTGACGTGATGTTCGTCTGCACGGCCAACTCTCTGCGCATGCCGCAGCCGTTGCTGGACCGTATGGAGATCATCCGCCTGGCCGGTTACACCGAGGATGAGAAGGTGGAGATCGCCAAGCGTCACCTGATCGAGAAGCAGGTGACCGACCATGGGCTGAAGGCCGGCGAATTCACCATCACCGACGACGCCCTGCGCGACGTGATCCGCTATTACACGCGCGAAGCGGGCGTGCGTTCGCTGGAGCGTGAGATCGCCAATCTGGCGCGCAAGGCCATCAAGGAGATCCTGATGAAGGGTCTCGACAAAGTGAAGGTCACGCCCAAGAACCTGGAAAAGTTCGCAGGCGTGAAGCGCTTCCGATTCGGTGAGGCGGAGCTGGAGGATCAGGTCGGTGCAACCACCGGTCTGGCCTGGACCGAGGTTGGCGGGGAAATCCTGACCATCGAGGCCGTGATGCTGCGCGGTAAGGGCCGCATCCAGACCACGGGCAAGCTGGGTGATGTCATGAAGGAGTCGGTGCAGGCCGCCGAATCCTATGTGAAGGCCAACGCGCTGAAGTTCGGGATCAAGCCGACCCTGTTCGAAAAGCGCGACATCCATGTCCATGTGCCGGAGGGGGCAACCCCGAAGGACGGCCCGTCGGCCGGCGTGGCCATGATCACCACCATCGTCTCCGTCCTGACAGGCATCGCCGTCGCCAAGGACATCGCCATGACGGGTGAGATCACCCTGCGCGGCAAGGTTCTGGCCATTGGCGGTCTGAAGGAAAAGCTTCTGGCGGCGCTCAGGGCGGGAATCAAGCGCGTGCTGATTCCCAAGGACAATGAGAAGGATCTGGCCGAAATCCCCGATAACGTCAAAAAGGGCCTGACCATCATCCCGGTTTCAACCGTAGATGAGGTTCTGGCCCACGCTTTGGTGACGGCACCGGTCGGGATTGAGTGGTCAGAGCCCGAAGAAGTGGCTCAGGTGCCCGGAAAAGCTGGGGATGAAGAGCGGGATGGCGTGATTCGCCATTGAAGTGCGATTGGAAATCGTGTGAATTGGGTTCCGCCGCCACCCGCACAAACCCTTGTGTTGGCGGCGGAACCCAATCCCTTGATGCCTGGGAAGACATCTCGGGCATGTTGCAACCGATACTCTCTTGATGAGGGGGGCCTTAAGTGAACAAGAACGATCTCGTTGCCGCGGTCGCCGAAGCGGCTGGTCTGTCCAAGGCGGACGCGAACAAGGCCGTCGATGCGGTTTTTGATGGGATCACCGGCGCGCTGAAGAAGGGCGACGAAGTGCGTCTGGTTGGCTTCGGCACCTTCGCGGTCGCTGAACGCGCCGCTTCCGAGGGCCGCAATCCCCGCACCGGTGAGAAGATCTCCATCGCCGCTTCCAAGCAGCCGAAGTTCAAGCCCGGCAAGGGCCTGAAGGACGCGCTGAACTGAGCGACGCCTATCTAGGGATGCCCGGCGGTAGCCGGGCGGCCTGATGGTGAGATAACGGGCGGCCCACCGGGCACGCCCGTTTTTCATTTCTGGCTCCTGTCATGTTGGGCGCGAACCAAATTCTTTGTTGATTCTCCCGTTCTGGCCGCTATTGTCCCCGCCAACGAACGGTACGGGCGGTTAGCTCAGAGGTAGAGCATCGGTTTTACACACCGCAGGTCGGGGGTTCGATCCCCTCACCGCCCACCATTCCCTTCCACATCCCTGACATTGATCTGCCATTCCACCTGTCGTAGCGACGCTGGAACAGCTATAATGCGCCATCGGTCGTTCTCAACGGCTGCGCACGGGAAAGAGGAAGGCGTTTCGTGATCGATTCCGCTGATCGTCGTTTGGGCGACCGTATCCTGGCTGCGCTGGAACTGGCCATCGACCAACAGGAACTGGAAATCGCCGAACAGCTTTGGCGCGCCCTGGAACTGGCGCTGAGCCGCTATGGCGGCCCTGATGCGTTTGAGAAGCGGGACCCGCCGGCCAATCTGGACGATGTGCTGGACCGGTTGTTCGCGCTGCGCCATGCCAAGGGTGGCTGATCCAAATTTTCCTGGCGATTTCATGTTTGACAAGGGGGGCGGGGTCGAATATACACCCGCCCACCTCAGCGGCGGCGGGGCTGGCAACGGTCGCGGCGCTGTTTGAAAAGTTTGCGGGTGTAGCTCAGTTGGTTAGAGCGCCGGCCTGTCACGCCGGAGGCCGCGGGTTCAAGTCCCGTCACTCGCGCCACTTTTCTTTGAGGTTCAGGTGCACCCTGACAAGTGCGCCGTTGTCCTGTGCGGGTGTAGCTCAGTTGGTTAGAGCGCCGGCCTGTCACGCCGGAGGCCGCGGGTTCAAGTCCCGTCACTCGCGCCACCCTTCGCGGTGGCCGTCCTGGAGAGGGCGCTAAATTCTTCCACCCTGCGCGGGTGTAGCTCAGTTGGTTAGAGCGCCGGCCTGTCACGCCGGAGGCCGCGGGTTCAAGTCCCGTCACTCGCGCCACCTTTATTCAAAACGCAACAACAGCAGCTACATTCGCGATGTTGTGTTTTGAAAATCCCACGAGCCTGATAGATTTTAAAATCAGCGTTCCCCACACGGGAATATGCTGAATTTTTGCATTTCCGAATGGTTCGTGCGCGCCATGCAATTGACGCCATTGAGTAATCCCTGCAACGCAACGCTGCTTTGCCGCGACGCACCAATCGGCGGAACTGTGAGCCTTTTCGGCTAGTTGCGAACGTTTCTCAGCCCCGAAAATGGCGT
Organism: Niveispirillum cyanobacteriorum; assembly: GCF_002868735.1. Classification (GTDB taxonomy): domain Bacteria; phylum Pseudomonadota; class Alphaproteobacteria; order Azospirillales; family Azospirillaceae; genus Niveispirillum; species Niveispirillum cyanobacteriorum. The sequence goes on from NZ_CP025611.1 coordinate 166,977, forward strand.
AATTCGCTTTCCTTCCGGCGTGGACGGGGCCTATATTCTCGTGGGCTCCGGGTTCCCCGGTGGCCTTCCTGGTCCATGAACCGCCCGCGGTTGCGACACAAATTATCCTCGGCCCGAGCCTGTCGGCCCGACGGATATCTGTGGCGCAGCGTCGGGCTGAACCGGTGTGACGATGTCCGATCCGATGTCCAACCCGCTGCTGGTGCAGTATCTGCCGATCCTGGTCTTCCTGGCCATCGCCACAATTGTGGCCGGCGCGATGATCGCGGCCTCCCTTGTGGTGGGCAAGCAGAAGCCCGATGCCGAGAAGCTGTCCGCCTATGAGTGCGGCTTCGAGGCGTTCGAGGATGCGCGCAGCAAGTTCGACGTTCGCTTCTATCTGGTCTCGATCCTGTTCATCATCTTCGACCTGGAAGTGGCTTTCCTGTTCCCGTGGGCTGTATCCCTGGGTGATATCGGCATGTTCGGTTTCTGGTCGATGATGGTGTTCCTGGGCATCCTGACCATCGGCTTCATCTATGAATGGAAGAAGGGCGCGCTGGAGTGGGAGTGATCCTGTCCGGCCAGCCTGGGAGCGATATGATGAGCAGCAGCAACCTCGTCACCACCAATACCAGCCCCCTGCCGCCCGGCGCGGCGCAGGAGGCCTATTTGAACGCGGTCACCACCGAACTGAACGACAAGGGCTTCCTGGTCGCCAAGTATGATGACCTGCTGAACTGGGCCCGCACTGGCTCGCTCTGGCCCATGACTTTCGGTCTGGCTTGCTGCGCCGTGGAAATGATTCACGCCTATATGGCGCGTTACGACCTTGACCGGTTCGGCGTCATTCCGCGTCCCAGCCCGCGTCAGTCCGACGTGATGATCGTGGCCGGCACGCTTTGCAACAAGATGGCCCCCGCGCTCCGCAAGGTTTATGACCAGATGGCCGAACCGCGCTGGGTGATCTCGATGGGCAGCTGCGCCAATGGCGGCGGCTACTATCATTATTCCTACTCGGTGGTGCGCGGTTGCGACCGCATCGTGCCCGTCGATATCTATGTGCCCGGTTGCCCGCCCACGGCGGAGGCGCTGGTTTACGGCATTCTGCAATTGCAGAAGAAGATCAAGGGCGGTAACCGCCTGATCCGCGCCTGACCCTGGTTTTTGGACGAGGACGCTTAGGATGAGCGACGAGGCCCTCAAGGAACTCGGTGACTATATCGGCAACGCCTTGGGCGCTGCTGTCGTGAAGACCGAGATCGCCCATGGCGAGCTGGCCGTGACCCTGACGCGCGCCGCGCTGTTCAAGGGCATCCAGTTCCTGCGCGACGATTCGACCACCCATTGCGAGATGCTTGCCGACATTGCCGGTGTGGACTATCCCGACCGTGCGGAGCGGTTTGAGGTGGTCTATAACCTGTTGTCGGTGAAGCATAATCACCGCATTCGCGTGAAGGTGGCGACGGACGAGGACACGCCCGTGCCCTCCATCGTGTCGCTGTACCCCGTGGCCGGCTGGTTCGAGCGTGAGGCCTGGGATCTCTACGGCATCTTCTTCGCCGACAATCCCGACCTGCGCCGCATCCTGACCGACTATGGGTTCGAGGGTCATCCGCTACGCAAGGATTTCCCGCTGACCGGCTTTGTCGAGCTGCGATATGACGCTGAACAGCGCCGCGTCGTCTATGAGCCGGTGAAGCTGACGCAGGATTTCCGCAGCTTCGACTTCCTGTCACCCTGGGAAGGGATGACGGATGTGCAGTTGCCAGGCGATGAGAAGGCCGTTATCCCGCTGGCGGCCCGTCCCGCCATCGCGGACAAGCGTTAAGGGGGCCAGGAGATGGCAACGACCACCGTCGCGACCGAAACCGGGCTGTCCCTGTCTACGGCCGCCAGCCAGGGCGAAGTGCAGATCAAGCCCTTGACCATGAATTTCGGTCCCCAGCATCCGGCCGCCCACGGCGTGCTGCGTCTGGTGATGGAAATGGATGGCGAGGTGGTGGAACGTGCCGATCCGCATATCGGCCTGCTACACCGTGGCACTGAAAAGCTGATCGAGTACAAGACCTATACCCAGGCAACGCCTTATTTCGACCGGCTGGACTATGTGTCCCCGATGTCGATGGAGCACACCTGGGTCCTGGCCGTGGAAAAGCTGCTGGGCATCACCCCACCCAAGCGTGGCCAGTATATCCGCGTGCTGTTTGCGGAGATCACTCGCGTCCTGAACCACCTGCTGAACCTCACCACCTTCGCTCTGGACGTCGGCGCCATCACGCCCGCTCTCTGGGGCTTTGAAGAGCGTGAGAAGCTGATGGAGTTCTATGAGCGGGTTTCCGGTGCGCGCCTGCACGCGAACTATTTCCGTCCCGGCGGCGTGAACCTGGATCTGCCAGCTGGGCTGGCTGATGATATCGGCGCCTATTTCGATACATTCCCGAAGTTCATGGACGACCTGGAAGGGCTGTTGTCCGAGAACCGGGTGTTCAAGCAGCGTACGGTGGATATCGGTGTGGTCTCGGCGGCGGACGCGCTGGCCTGGGGCTTCTCCGGCCCGATGCTGCGCGGCTCCAACGTGGCTTGGGATCTGCGCAAGGCGCAGCCCTATGACAGCTATGAAGAGTTCGACTTCGACGTGCCGGTAGGCCTGACGGGTGACTGCTACGCCCGCTATCTGGTCCGCATGGAGGAGATGAAGCAGTCGATGCACATCATCCGCCAGGCGCTGGACAAGCTGTCCAAGACGCCGGGTCCGGTGAAGCTGAATGACCGCAAGGTCACGCCGCCGACCCGTGGTGAGATGAAGCGCTCGATGGAAGCGCTGATCCACCATTTCAAGCTGTACACCGAAGGCTACCACGTGCCGGCTGGCGAGACCTATACGGCGACCGAGTCGCCCAAGGGTGAACTGGGCGTCTATTTGGTCGCCGACGGGACGAACCGCCCGTACCGCTGCAAGATCCGCCCGACCGGTTTCTCGCACCTGCAGGCGATGGATTTCATGTCCAAGGGCCACATGCTCGCCGACGCCGTGGCGATCATCGGCTCCATGGACATTGTGTTCGGAGAGATTGATCGATGAGTGCCGCCCATTCCCATGGCCCCGCTGTGGCGGAGCCGACCAGCTTCGAATTCACCGCAGAGAATATCGAGCTGGCCAAGCGCATCATCGCCAAGTACCCCGAAGGCCGACAACAAAGTGCGGTGATGCCGCTGCTCGATCTGGCCCAGCGTCAGTGCGGCGGCTGGCTACCCAAAGTCGCCATCGATTATGTGGCTCACTATCTCGACATGGCGCCGATCCGGGCGCTGGAGGTGGCGAGCTTCTATACGATGTACAATCTGAAGCCCGTCGGTAAGCATTTCGTTCAGGTCTGCACCACTACGCCCTGCTGGCTGCGCGGGTCGGATGAGGTGCTGCATGCCTGCGAGAAGAAGCTGGGCGTAAAGCCGGGTCAGACGACGACGGACGGCCAGTTCACGGTGATCGAGGTCGAATGCCTCGGCGCTTGCGTGAACGCGCCAATGATGCAGATCGGTGACGATTTCTATGAGGATCTGACGGCGGAGACGACCGAGAAGGTTCTGGACGCCCTGGCGCGTGGCGAGAAGCCGGCGACGGGTCCGCAGAATGGCCGTATCCGGGCCTGCGCCGTGGGTGGACCGACGACGCTGATCGAATCGGCCATCAAGGCGGGCGTGAAGCCCGCTGGTCAGGCCTAAGAGGAGGGTGAACCATGCTTCGCGATGAAGACCGCATCTTCACCAACCTCTACGGTTTCGAAAGCCCGTTCCTGGACGGGGCCAAGGCCCGTGGCGACTGGTCCGGGACCAAGGAAATCCTGGGCCTGGGTCGGGACAAGATCATTGATCTGGTGAAGGAATCGGGCCTGCGCGGTCGCGGCGGCGCCGGATTCTCCACGGGTATGAAGTGGTCCTTCATGCCCAAGACCAGCAATGGCCCCGTTTATCTGGTGGTGAACGCCGACGAGGGCGAACCCGGTACCTGTAAGGACCGGGAGATCATGCGCCATGATCCGCACAAGCTGATCGAAGGCTGCCTGATCGCGGGTTTCGCCATCGGTGCCACCGCCACCTATATCTATATCCGGGGTGAGTTCTATTACGAAGCCGCCAACGTTCAGCGCGCTATCGACGAGGCTTACGCCTCGGGCCTGATCGGCAAGAACGCCTGCGGTTCCGGCTATGATCACGACGTCTATCTGCATCTGGGTGCGGGCGCCTATATCTGCGGCGAAGAGACGGCGCTGATCGAAAGCCTGGAAGGCAAGAAGGGGCAGCCCCGCAACAAGCCCCCGTTCCCCGCCATGGCCGGCCTCTACAGCCGCCCTACGACGGTGAACAATGTCGAATCCATCGCGGTGGTGCCGACCATTCTGCGTCGCGGCCCCTCCTGGTTCGCCAATCTGGGACGCCCCAAGAACAGCGGCACCAAGCTGTTCTGCGTGTCGGGCCATGTGAATCAGCCCGCGACTGTCGAAGAAGAGATGGGCATTCCGCTCAAGGAACTGATCGAGAAGCATTGCGGCGGCGTGCGTGGCGGCTGGGACAATTTGCTGGCCATCATCCCCGGTGGTTCCTCGGTTCCGCTGCTGCCCAAGGAAATCTGCGACACCGTCCTGATGGATTTCGACAGCCTGCGTGACGTCCGTTCGGGCCTCGGCACCGCTGCCGTCATCGTCATGGACAAGTCCACCGACATCGTGAAAGCCATTGCGCGGCTGTCCAAGTTCTACATGCATGAAAGCTGCGGCCAGTGCACGCCGTGCCGTGAGGGCACGGGTTGGATGTGGCGCGTCATGGAACGTCTGGTGAAGGGCAATGCACATGTCGAGGAAATCGACATGCTGCTGGACGTCACCAAGCAGGTCGAAGGCCACACCATCTGCGCCCTTGGTGACGCGGCGGCGTGGCCGATCCAGGGTCTGATGCGCCATTTCCGCCCGGAAGTGGAACGCCGCATCCTGGAATACCGCACGCGCGCCGATCGCGGCGCTCGCGTGGCGGCCGAGTAATCGGGGTCTTACGAGGATATCATGCCCAAACTGACCATTGACGGCGTCGAGATCGAAGTCGCCCCCGGTACCTCGGTGCTTCAGGCCTGCGAACAGCTCGGCATCGAAGTGCCGCGCTTCTGCTATCATGAGCGCCTGTCCGTGCCGGCCAATTGCCGCATGTGCCTGGTGGAAGTGGAACGGATGCCCAAGCCGGCCGCCTCCTGCGCGCTGCCGGTGGGTGAGGGGATGGTGGTGAAGACCAACACCCCCAACGTCCACAAGGCCCGCAAGGGCGTGATGGAATTCCTGCTGATCAACCATCCGCTGGACTGCCCCATCTGCGACCAGGGTGGCGAATGCGACCTGCAGGATCAGGCCGTGTCCTACGGCTATGATCGCAGCCGCTTTGAAGAGAATAAGCGCACCGTCAGCGACAAGTACATGGGTCCGCTGATCAAGACCTTCATGACCCGCTGCATCCAGTGCACGCGCTGCATCCGCTTTGTGGATGAAATCGCAGGTGTACCGGCGCTGGGCGGTCTGGCCCGTGGTGAGCATCTGGAAATTACGCCGGCGCTGGAAGCCGGTGTGAATTCCGAAATGTCGGGCAATCTGGTCGATGTCTGCCCCGTGGGGGCCTTGACCTCCAAGCCTTACTCGTTCAATGCCCGGCCCTGGGAACTGCGCAAGACGGAAAGCATCGACGTCATGGACGCGGTGGGTTCCAACATCCGCATCGACGCCCGCGGCGGTGAGGTTCTGCGCGTTCTGCCGCGCTTGAACGAGGATGTGAACGAGGAATGGATCAGCGACAAGACGCGCTACGCCATTGATGGACTTAAGCGTCAGCGTCTGGACCGTCCCTATGTGCGTGGTGCCGATGGCAAGCTGAAGCCGGCTACCTGGGCCGAGGCGTTTGCCGCCATCAAGGCCAAGGTCGCTGGTGTCGCCGGTTCCAAGATCGCTGGTGTGGCCGGCGATCTGGTCGATGTCGAAAGCACGGTCGCGCTGAAGGATCTGTTGAACGCGCTGGGTTCCCAGAACCTGGATTGCCGTCAGGACGGGGCGACTTTCGATGCGTCGAACCGCGCCGGCTACATATTCAATAGCGGCATTGCCGGGATTGAGAATGCCGATGTCGTCCTGCTGATCGGGACCAATCCGCGCTGGGAAGCGCCGCTGGTGAATTCCCGTATCCGCAAGACCTACCTGACTGGCAAGCTGAAAAAGGTTGCCGTTGTCGGCCAGAATATCGACCTGACCTACCCGACCGAGTGGCTGGGCAATTCCGGTTCGGTCCTGACCGATCTGGCCAATGGCACGCATCCGTTCGCGGAGACGCTGCGCAATGCCAAGAACCCCCTGATCATCCTGGGCGCCGGTGCGCTGCGTCGTGGCGATGGCCCGGCAGTGCAGGCGGCGGCCCGGAAGCTGGCGGAAACGGTCGGCGCTGTGCGCGAGGACTGGAACGGTTTCAACGTGCTGCACCTGGCCGCTGGCCGCGTCGGCGCGCTGGATGCCGGTTTCCTGCCCGGTGCCGGCGGCCATGACCTGGGCGGTATCCTGTCGGGTGCGCAGAAGGGCGAGATCGAGGTTGTGTACCTGCTGGGTGCTGACGAGATTGAGGCCGACCGTTTCGGCAAGGCCTTCGTAATCTATCAGGGTCACCATGGCGACCGTGGCGCCCATCGCGCCGACGTCATCCTGCCGGGTGCCGCCTATACGGAAAAGAACGCCACCTACGTCAACACCGAAGGCCGTGTGCAGCAGGCCCGCCTGGCCGCCTTCCCCCTGGGTGAGGCGCGCGAGGACTGGAAGATCCTGCGCGCCCTGTCGGCGGAGCTGGGTCAGACGCTGCCCTATGACACGCTGGCGCAGCTGCGCCAGCGCATGATCGCCTTGAACCCGGTGTTTGGCGCGCTGGACCGTATGGTGCCGGCATCCTGGGGCCCGTTCGGGACCGAGGGTGCGGTGGCCGACGCGCACTTCACCTCGCCGGTGGAGAATTTCTACATGACCGACCCGATCAGCCGTGCGTCGCAGACCATGGCCGATTGTACGGAAGCCTTTCTGAAGCCGGCCCTGGCGGCCGCCGCGGCGGAGTAAGTGACGATGTGGGAATTCTGGGCTGAACTGCCGCTGGTCGTCCGTATCGTCGCGGGCATCGTCACCATCGTGGTGCCGCTGCTGATCGGCATGGCGATGCTGACCTATTTTGAACGCAAGGTGATGGCTGCGATGCAGCTGCGCCAGGGGCCGAATGTCGTCGGTCCCTTCGGTCTTTTGCAGCCCTTCGCCGATGGTCTGAAGCTGCTGGCCAAGGAAACCGTCATTCCGACGGGTGCCAATGCCGGCGTCTTCGTGGCCGCCCCGATGCTGACCTTCCTCCTGGCCCTGGTGGCCTGGGCAGTGATTCCGTTCGGTGAGGGTCTGGTGCTGGCCGACATTAATGTTGGTGTGCTGTACCTGTTCGCGATCTCCTCGCTGGGCGTGTACGGCATCATCATGGCCGGCTGGGCATCCAACTCCAAATACGCTTTCCTGGGCGGTTTGCGCGCGGCGGCGCAGATGGTGTCGTATGAGGTCTCCATCGGCCTCGTCATCATCACCGTCCTGCTTTGCGTCGGCTCGCTGAACCTGTCGAAGATCGTGGAAGCGCAGAAGACCGTCTGGTTCTTCATCCCGCTGTTCCCGATGTTCATCATCTTCTTCATCTCGGCCCTGGCCGAGACGAACCGCGCCCCGTTCGACTTGCCTGAAGGTGAGTCGGAGCTGTCGGGCGGCTTCAACGTCGAATATTCGTCGATGACCTTCGCCCTGTTCTTCCTGGGTGAATACATCAACATGATCCTGATGAGCGGCATGACGACGGTGCTGTTCCTGGGTGGCTGGCTGCCGCCTCTGGATATCGCACCGCTGAACTGGATTCCGGGTCCGCTCTGGTTCATCGCCAAGATCTGCTTCGTGCTGTTCTGCTTCATCTGGGTCCGGGCGACGCTGCCGCGTTACCGCTATGACCAACTGATGCGTCTGGGGTGGAAGGTGTTCCTGCCGTTCTCCCTGATCTGGGTGGTGCTGACATCCGGTGTGCTGGTCTATTTCGACCTGCTGCCCAAGTGATTTCGTGAGGGGGAGGGGGCTTTTCAACCCCCTGCCGGTGATGCTTGTGGGCGGGCCGTCTGGCCGGTCCGATTATGGAGGTGAAACATGGCCTTGCTCGACCGTACGGCGCGCGGCCTGTTCTTGTGGGAACTGGTGAAGGGCATGGCGCTGACTTTCAGCTACATGTTCAAGCCCCGTGTGACCCTGAACTATCCGTATGAGCGTGGCCCCACGAGCCCGCGCTTCCGGGGTGAGCATGCGCTGCGCCGCTATCCCAATGGGGAAGAACGCTGCATCGCCTGCAAGCTGTGCGAGGCCATCTGCCCGGCACTGGCCATCACCATCGAGGCTGAACCGCGTGAGGATGGCAGCCGCCGCACCACGCGCTACGACATCGACATGACGAAGTGCATCTATTGCGGCCTGTGCCAGGAGGCTTGCCCGGTCGATGCCATCGTCGAGGGGCCGAACCTGGAATTCGCGACGGAAACGCGCGAGGAGCTGTACTACAACAAGGACAAGCTGCTCGCGAATGGTGACCGTTGGGAGGCACAGATCGCGGCCAACCTCGCCGCTGACGCGCCTTACCGTTGATTTCATCGATGGCCGGGTCCCCTGCCATCCACATTCCTTCGCCCGGAGTATCCTCCGTGACCAAGTACCCGATGACCACAGCGCCGGAGGCGGCGTAACATGACCCTGACCGCAATCGCATTCTATGCGTTCGCCATCATCCTGCTGGCCTCTGCCGTGCGGGTGATCACGGCCAAGAACCCGGTACACTCGGTTCTGTTCCTGATCCTCGCCTTCTTCAACGCGGCCGGCCTGTTCGTCCTGATCGGCGCTGAATTCGTGGCCATGATCCTGGTCATCGTCTATGTCGGCGCGGTGGCGGTGCTGTTCTTGTTCGTGGTGATGATGCTCGACATCAATTTCCAGGAACTGCGGCAGGGCTTCATGCGCTACATGCCGGTGGGGCTGGTTGTCGGCGCCATTCTGGCGGTGGAACTGGTCTTCCTGGCGGCGACGCAGCTGGCTGGCGGCCCCGTGGGCGGTCAGGCCAACAATGCGCCGATCCCGCCGGTCGATCAGGTGACCAACACCGAAGCCATCGGCCACATCCTCTATACCGACTATGTGTATGCCTTCCAGGTCTCGGGCCTGATCCTGCTGGTCGCCATGATCGGCGCCATCGTGCTGACCCTGCGGTCGCGCCCCGGTGTCCGTCGCCAGCAGATCGGCCAGCAGCTTGATCGCAAGCGCGCCGAGGTGGTGCAGGTACGCAAGGTCCCGACGCGGGGGGGCGTCTGATCATGGAATTCGGCTCTATCGGCCTGGCGCATTACCTGACGCTGTCGGCCATCCTCTTCACCATCGGCGTGTTCGGGATTTTCCTGAACCGGAAGAATGTCATCGTGATCCTGATGTCGGTCGAGATGATCCTTCTCGCGGTCAACATCAATCTGGTGGCCTTCTCCGTCTATCTGAACGATCTGGTGGGCCAGATTTTCACCATGTTCATCCTGACGGTGGCCGCCGCAGAGGCCGCCATCGGTCTCGCGATCCTGGTGGTCTATTTCCGTAACCGCGGGACCATCGCGGTTGAAGACATCAACATGATGAAGGGTTGAGGCGGGCATCATGGAAATCGCTGCCATCTTCCTGCCCCTGCTGGGCGCCTTCATCGCCGGGTTCTTCGGGCGCATCATCGGCGACCGTGGGGCCCAGATCGTCACCTGCGCCGGTGTGCTGACCGCTGCCGTACTGTCCGTGATCCTGTTCACGAAGGTCGGTTTCGGCGGGGCCGAGGCTGCGCGCACCATCGAGCTGTTCACCTGGATCGACAGCGGCACCTTCGAGGTGTCCTGGTCGCTGCGCATCGACACGCTGACCGCCGTGATGCTGGTCGTCGTGAATGGCGTGTCCTCCATGGTGCATGTCTATTCGGTCGGCTATATGAGCCACGACCCGCACCGGGCGCGCTTCATGGCCTATCTGTCGCTGTTCACCTTCATGATGCTCATGCTGGTGACCGCCGATAATCTGCTGCAAATGTTCTTCGGCTGGGAAGGCGTGGGCGTTGCCTCCTACCTGCTGATCAATTTCTGGTACGAGAAGAAGAGCGCCAATGACGCCTCCATGAAGGCGTTCCTGGTTAACCGTGTCGGTGACTTCGGCTTCGCGCTGGGCATCATGGCCATCTACATCATCTTCGGCACTGTCGAATTTGATGGCATCTTCGCCCAGGCCGCAAGCAAGGCCGACGCCAGCTTCCACTTCCTGTCCTGGGAAGTGCATGCGCTGACCTGCGCCTGCCTGCTGCTGTTCGTGGGTGCCATGGGTAAGTCGGCACAGTTGGGTCTGCACACCTGGCTGCCGGACGCCATGGAAGGCCCGACGCCTGTTTCGGCCCTGATCCACGCGGCCACCATGGTGACCGCCGGCGTGTTCATGCTAGCGCGGATGAGTCCGGTGTTCGAATATGCTCCGGTCGCGCTTGAGGTTGTCACCTATCTGGGGGCTGCCACCGCCTTCGTGGCCGCTACCATCGGCCTGACCCAGTTCGACATCAAGCGCGTCATCGCCTATTCGACGATGAGCCAGCTTGGCTACATGTTCTTCGCCATCGGTGTCGGTGCCTATCCGGCCGCCATCTTCCACCTTATGACGCACGCCTTCTTCAAGGCCCTGCTGTTCCTGGGTGCGGGTTCGGTCATCCACGCCATGTCGGATGAACAGGACATGCGCAACATGGGCGGCATCTGGAAGCTGATCCCCGGCACCTACACGATGATGTGGATCGGCAATCTGGCGTTGGCCGGTATCCCGTTCTTCGCGGGCTTCTATTCCAAGGACATGATCCTGGAAGTGGCCTATGCCAAGCATTCGGCCGCTGGTTCCTTCGCCTTCTGGATGGGTATCGCCGCCGCCTTCATGACGGCCTTCTATTCCTGGCGTCTGCTGATCATGACCTTCCATGGCAAGCCGCGCGCCTCGGAAAAGGTGATGGCCCATGTGCATGAAAGCCCGGCCGTCATGCTGGTGCCGCTGATCGTTCTGTCGATCGGCGCGCTGTTCGCCGGCTTCGTCGCCTACCCCTGGTTCGTCGGTCATGACATGGCCGCGTTCTGGTCGGGCAGCATCGTGATGCTGGCTGGTGAGCATGGCACCATTATCGAGGCCGCCCACCACGTGCCGGGCTGGGTGCCTTATGCCCCACTGGCCGCCGGCGTCTCCGGCATCGTGCTGGCCTATGTCTTCTACATGTTCAGCCCCGGCTTGCCCGGCGCCTTCGTCAACACCTTCAAGGCTGTGCATGCCTTCGTGTTCCGTAAGTACATGTTCGATGAACTGTATGACGCGCTGTTCGTGCGTCCGGCCATGAAGCTGGGCTTTGGCCTGTGGAAGGGTGTCGATATCGGCGTGATCGACGGGCTGGGTCCCGATGGGGCCGCCGCTGTCACCCGCCGCCTGTCGCTGGCTTCCAGCCGGGTTCAGTCGGGTTACGTGTACCATTATGCATTCGTTATGGTGATCGGCGTGGTCGCGTTGGCCGGCTGGTTCCTCCTGGCGCGTTGAGGTAGGGAGTCTTTCGAAATGGCCGATGTGCCGATCCTTTCGCTGACGACGTTCCTGCCCCTCGTCGGTGCCCTGTTCATCCTGCTCATCCGTGGTGAGCAGGAGGCGGTGGCCCGTAACGCCAAGAGCGTGGCGCTGTGGACGTCCCTGATCACTTTCATCGTTTCGCTGTTCATCCTGACCGGCTTCGACCCCTCCAACCCCGGCTTCCAGCTGGTGGAGGAGGTGGCTTGGCTGCCGGCCTTTAACATCGCCTATATCAAGGGCGTGGACGGCATCTCCATCTGGTTCGTGCTGGCCTCCACCCTGCTGACCCCGATCTGTGTCCTGGCTTCCTGGGATGCGGTGGAAAAGCGCGTGAAGGAATTCATGATCGCGCTACTGGTGCTGGAAACTATGCTGATCGGCATGTTTACGGCGCTGGACTTCGTGCTGTTCTACCTCTTCTTCGAAGGGGTGCTGCTGCCGATGTTCCTGTTGATCGGCGTTTGGGGCGGTCCCAACCGCGTCTATGCGGCCTATAAGTTCTTCATCTACACCTTCATCGGTTCGGTGCTGATGCTGCTGGCCATCCTGGCCATGTATCTGACAGCCGGGACCATGGATATGCGGGTGATGGTGGACTATCCGTTCCCGTCCAACATGCAGATCTGGCTGTGGCTGGCGTTCTTCATCGCCTTTGCGGTGAAGACGCCGATCTGGCCGGCCCATACCTGGCTGCCGTTCGCCCACGTGGAGGCGCCGACGGCGGGTTCCGTGATGCTGGCCGGCGTGATGCTGAAGATGGGTGGTTACGGCCTGATCCGCGCGAATGTGCAGATGCTGCCGGAAGCCAGCTTCTTCTTCCAGGATGTGGTCTTCTTCATGTCCATCGCGGCCATCATCTACACCTCGCTGGTGGCGCTGGCGCAGACCGACATGAAGAAGATGATCGCCTACAGCTCCGTGGCCCATATGGGTTACGTGTCGATGGGCATCTTCGCCATGAACCAGCAGGGTCTGGATGGCGCCATGTTCCAGATGCTGAGCCATACGTTCGTGTCGGCCGCACTCTTTCTGTGCATCGGCGTTGCCTATAACCGCCTGCATACCCGTGAAATGGCCGCCTATGGCGGTATGGCCAAGAACATGCCGCGCTATGCAGTGGTGTTCGCCATCTTCATGTTCGCCTCGGTCGGTCTGCCCGGCACCTCGGGCTTCGTGGGTGAGTTCCTGACGATGCTGGGCGTTTTCCAGGTTAGCACCTGGTACGGCATGCTGTCGGCCACGGGTCTGGTTCTGGGTGCCGCCTATATGCTGCTGCTGTTCCGCAAGCTGTTCTTCGGCAAGCTGGAGAAGCCGGAAGTGAAGGCCATGTCGGACCTGTCCATGCGGGAAGTCGCATTCTTCGCTCCGCTGGTGGCCATCGTCATCATCATGGGCGTCTATCCGGCCAGCTTCCAGAATGTCTACAACCCGACGGTCGAGAAGATCCTGGCCGATCATCAGGCCTCGCTGAAGGCGGCGGGCCTGATTGAGGCTGAGACGCCCAAGACCGCGGAACTGCGTACCGAAACCCCGGCGACCCAACCGGCGAGCGAGAACTGAGCCATGGCAACTTTCCCTGATCTGGCCCCGGCCCTGCCCGAGATCTTCCTGGCCTGCGCGAGCATGGCCCTGTTGATGATCGGCGTGTTCCGGGGTGAAGGCAGCCTGCGTCTCGTCTCGTGGCTGACTGTCGCCTCCTTCATCGCCACCGGCTTCCTGCTCTTGCAGGGGCCGGAGGGGCGTGCCGTCACCTTCAACGGCCTGTTCGTTTCCGACAGCTTCGGTACCTTCGCTAAGCTGCTGATCCTGATCGCGTCCTCCCTGGCCGTTATCCTGTCGGTCAATTACCTGGAGAAGGAGCGGGTGGCCCGGTTTGAATATCCGGTGCTAATCGCGCTTGCCACGCTCGGCATGCTGGCCATGGTGTCGGCCAACGACCTGATCTCGCTCTATGTCGGGCTGGAGCTCCAGTCGTTGGCACTCTACGTCATCGCGTCCTTCAAGCGTGATGTGGCCAAGTCGACGGAAGCCGGCCTGAAGTACTTTGTGCTTGGGGCGCTGTCCTCGGGCTTGCTGCTCTATGGCGCGTCCCTGGTTTATGGCTTTGCCGGCACCACCAGCTTTGACAAGCTGGCTGCCGTGTTGGAAGGCGGGGCGTCGGTTGGTGTGGTCATCGGCATGGTTTTTGTGGCCGCCGGCCTGGCCTTCAAGATTTCGGCTGTGCCGTTCCATATGTGGACGCCGGACGTCTATGAGGGTGCGCCCACCTCCGTCACGGCCTTCTTCGCCGTGGCGCCCAAGGTGGCGGCCATCACCCTGTTCATCCGCGTTCTGGTCGGCCCGTTCGGCGATCTGGCGATGCAGTGGCAGCAGGTGATCCAGTTCTGCGCCGGTGCATCCATGATCATCGGCGCTCTGGGTGCCATCCAGCAGAAGAACATCAAGCGCCTGATGGCCTACAGCTCCATCGGCCATATCGGCTACGCGTTGGTCGGTCTGTCCGCCGGTTCGGAAGAAGGTGTGCGCGGCGTACTGATTTACATGGCAATCTATCTGGCCATGAATGTCGGTGTCTTCGCTGTCATCCTGTCGATGCGTCAGTCGGGCCGCGCCGTGGAAGAGGTTGCCGATCTGGCGGGCCTGTCCAAGACTCACCCGATGCTGGCCTTTGCCATGGCCGTATTCATGTGGTCGCTGGCCGGCGTGCCGCCGGCGGCGGGCTTCTGGGGCAAGTGGGCGGTGTTCCTGCCGGCCATCCAGGCGGGCCTGTATCCGCTAGCCATTGTCGGCGTCATCGCGTCCGGTATCAGCTGCTTCTATTATCTGCGCGTTATCAAGGCCATGTACTTCGATGACGTGACGGAGCCACTGGACCGCCCGACCCCGACCGCGGGTTTCGTGGTCGCCGGTGCTGCCTTGTTCGTGTTCCCGGTCTATATCTTCTTCCTGTCGCCGATCACCTCTGGTGCGGCGGCGGCTGCTGCCGCCCTGTTTGGGGCTCGGTAACCGGCGTTCCGGCGATGGTGACCGGACAGAATCGATATGATGAAACGCGGGCGGCCTTGCTGCCCGCGTTTTTTCATCTTCACAGCATCGATGAATGCGGCAGCACCAATGATCTGGCCAAGCAGATGGCTGGCGATGGCGCGCCCGAAGGCACCCTTGTCTGGGCTCTGCGCCAGACCGCTGGCCGGGGGCGGCGCGGGCGGGCATGGAGTTCACATCCCGGCAATCTTGCCTGTTCCCTGGTGTTGCGGCCCGGATTGTCGGCGGGACAGGCGGCATTGACCTCCTTCGTCGCCGCTGTCGCGGTGGGGGAGGCGGTATCGGCCCTTGTGCCGGGCAAGGTCACCTTGAAATGGCCCAATGACGTGCTGCTCGATGGGGCCAAGATATCTGGCATCCTTTTGGAGTCCGAAGCGGGTCGTGGCGGATCGGTCGATTGGCTGGTCCTGGGCGTAGGCATCAATGTCCGGCATTTCCCGGAAGAGGCCTTATATCCCGCCACGGGGTTGCTGGCCGCCGGGGCCGATGTCACGGTGGAACAGGTGCTGACCGCCTATGCCGGTGCATTCGACGCTTGGTATCATCGCTTCCTGACCCAGGGTTTTGCCCCCATCCGCGCGGCCTGGCTGAATGCGGCGCAGGGGTTAGGCGCGGCCGTAACCGTGCGTCTGCATGATGAGACATTTGCGGGCCGTCTGGTCGATATGGATGATGACGGCGTGCTGCTGGTCGATGTCGGCGGCACCATCCGTCGCGTGACGGCGGGCGATGTGTTTTTCCCTGGTGGAGGGAACTGAGATGCTTCTGGCCATCGATGCCGGCAACACCAATGTCGTCTTCGCCGTCTTTGACGGGGATGAGAAGCGGGCCCATTGGCGCATCTCCACCGACAGCCAGCGCACCGCCGACGAATATGCCGTCTGGCTGGTCAGCCTGATGGGCATGAAGGGTCTGACACCCACCGACATTGATGCTGCCATCCTGTCATCGGTGGTGCCGTCACAGACCTATGCCCTGATGAAGCTAACCGAGGAACATTTCGGCTGCGTAACCATGCGTGTGGGTGATCCATCGGTCGAACTGGGCTTGCAAAACAAGCTGCTGAACCCGCGGGAGGCGGGGGCCGACCGGCTGGTCAATGCCGTGTCCGCCGTGGCATCCTATCCCACGCCGCTGGTCGTCATCGATATCGGTACCGGCACTACCTTTGACGTCGTGGATGCGGAGGGGGCCTTTGCCGGCGGCGTTATCGCGCCCGGACCGGCCCTGTCCCTGGACGCGCTGCATCGGGTGGCGGCGCAGCTGCCCAAGGTCGATATCGCCAAGCCCGACGTTGCCATCGGTCGCGGGACGGTCGCGGCCATGCAATCGGGCATGTTCTGGGGCTATACCGGGATGATTGAAGGCATCCTGAAACGGATCATCGCCGAGCTGTCGCCCGATGGGCAGACGAAGGTGACGGTCATCGGCACGGGCGGTCTGGTCCGCCTGTTCGCCGAGGGAACCGACATGATCCACCATATTGATGGGGACCTGACGTTGCGAGGTCTCCGGTTGATCCATGCGCGCAACGCTGCCGCCAACTGAAACCAGGACCGAATGACGCAAGCAAAGCATCTGGAAACCAAGGATTTCGACCCGAAGGAACTGCATTTCGTCCCCCTGGGCGGGGCGGGCGAGATCGGGATGAACCTGAACCTCTACCACCACCAGGGCAAATGGCTGATGGTGGATCTAGGAGTTAGTTTCGGTGACGAAACGACCCCTGGCGTTGATATCATTCTGCCCGATACCAGTTTCATTGAGGACCGTCGCGCCGACCTTCTGGGCATCGTCGTCACCCACGCGCATGAGGATCATTTGGGCGCCATCCCGCATCTGTGGGAGGATTTGCGCGTTCCCGTCTGGTGTACGCCGTTTACGGCCAGCTTCCTGAAGGCCAAGCTGGTGGAAACGGGTCTGCAGAACAAGGTGCCGATCAACATCATCCCGCTGGGTGGCAAGGCCAGCATTGGTCCTTTCGATCTCGAACTGATCAGTCTGACCCATTCGATCCCCGAACCCAACGCCCTGGTCATCCGCACCAGCGTCGGCACGGTGCTGCATACGGGCGACTGGAAGCTGGACCCCGATCCGGTCATCGGCCTGCTGGCCGATGAAGATGCGCTGAAGAAGCTGGGGCGCGAGGGCGTGACGGCCATGATTTGCGACAGCACCAATGCCATGGTGCCGGGCACGTCGGGGTCGGAAGCGGCGGTTCAGGAAAGCTTCAAGGAACTGTTCGGGCGTTTCACCGACACCCGCATCGCCGTCACCTGCTTTGCCAGCAATGTCGCCCGCCTGCATTCCATCGCCGTCGCGGCCAATGCCCATGGCCGACAGGTGGCACTGGCTGGGCGGTCGCTGTGGCGCATCAATGAGGCGGCGCGTGCCAATGGCTATCTGTCCGACTTGCCGCCGTTCCTGACGGAACGCGAGGCCGGTTATGTCCCGCGTGAAAAGCTGGTGGTGATCTGCACCGGCAGCCAGGGGGAGCCGCGTGCCGCGCTGGCCCGCATCGCCAATGACGATCATCCTGACGTAGTGTTGGAGCGGAACGACGTCGTCATCTTCTCCGCCCGTGAAATTCCGGGTAATGAGAAGGGCATCGCCAAGATCCAGAACGGCCTGATGCGGCAGGGCATTCAGGTGATCACAGCGGATGAGGAATTCGTCCATGTCTCCGGACATCCGGCGCGTGACGAGTTGGTGCAGATGTATCAATGGGTCCGGCCCAAGATTGCCGTGCCGGTGCATGGCGAACATCGCCATCTGACGGTGCATGCAGCTCTGGCGCGGGATTGTCAGGTGCCCGAAGTGGTGGTGCCCGATGATGGCATGGTCATTCGTCTGGGGCCGGGGCCTGCTGCCAATCTGGGTCATGTCCATGCCGGTAAGTTGTGCATCGATGGCAAGCGCATCGTGCCGCTGACCAACATGGCGCTGAAAGGCCGGACCCGCATGGCCCAGGCCGGCGTCTCCATGGTGACCCTGGTCATGACGCCGCGCGGTGACCTGTTGGCTGATCCCAAGGTCACATCCATCGGCCTGCTGGAAGAGGATGAGGTGGATGAGGAGACGGCGGACCTGATCGCCCGCGTGCGTCTGGCCATCGAGAACCTGTCCAAGGCGGCCCGCATGGATGATGCGCAGGTGAAGGACGCGGCCCGTGTGGCCATACGCCGGTCCTTCAGCACCAGCCAGGGCCGCAAGCCGCTGACAGAAGTGCATCTGGTGCGGATCTAGGGCGGGCGATTTGTCACGGGTGACGTCGGCGTCGCCCGTGACTATGTCTGGCGCTGCCAAAGCAAACCATAAAAATGAGGAGAGGGTGATGATCGGCCGTCTGAACCATGTCGCCATTGTCGTGCCGGATCTGGCAGCAGCGGCGGAAACCTACCGCACCACCCTGGGCGCCAAGGTTTCCGACCCGCTGGACCTGCCCGACCATGGCGTGACCACTGTGTTCGTGGAACTGCCCAACACCAAGATCGAACTGCTGCATCCCCTGGGGGAGGGCAGCACCATCGCCAAGTTCCTGTCCAACAACGCCTCCGGCGGCATCCACCATGTCTGTTACGAGGTGGAGGACATTATCGCGGCACGGGACAAGCTGAAGGCCGATGGCCTGCGCGTGCTGGGCGATGGAGAACCAAAGATCGGTGCGCATGGCAAGCCGGTGCTGTTCCTGCACCCCAAGGATCTGTTCGGCACCCTGGTCGAAATCGAACAGGTCTGACCGCAGCCAAGGAGTTGAGAGCATGGGTTGGGCAACCTGGGCCGCCATTTACTTCACCATCTGGTGGACAGTCCTGTTCATGGTGTTGCCGTTCGGGCGCAAGCAGGAGGGGGACGCGCGGGAGGTCGGGCACCAGCCCGGTGCGCCCGCCCGGCCCATGATCATCAGGAAGTTCATCTGGACCTCCATCATCTCCGCCATCATCGTAGGTACTCTCTGGGCTAGCGGCCATTTCGGCCTAGTGGATTGGAAGGGCCTGTTGCGGGGCGAACCCTGACGGGTCTTGTGAATACAAAACAAGAACAAACCCTGGGACATCTGTCGCCTGATCGGCTATCCTGTTTGCGTTTCAAGCAAGGTGGACAGAATGTCAGGCTACTGCGATATCGCCCCGGGCCATGAATGGCATGGCCCCTATCATGACCATGAATATGGCGTGCCCCTGACGGGGGATGATGAGCTGTTTGAACGGCTGATCCTGGAGATCAATCAGGCGGGCCTGTCCTGGCTGACCATCCTGAAAAAGCGGGAAAGCTTCCGTGCCGCCTATGCCGGGTTTTCCGTGGACCGCGTAGCGGCCTTTGGGCCGGATGATGTGGACCGACTGCTGGCCGATCCCGGCATCATCCGCAACCGGCTGAAGGTCCATGCCGCCATCCACAATGCCCAGGTGATCCAGCGGCTACGCGACAGCCATGGATCGTTCCATGGTTGGCTGCTGACCCATCACCCGAAATCCAAGGCGGACTGGGTGAAGCTGTTCGCCAAGACCTTCCGCTTTACGGGTGGGGAGATTGTGGGCGAGTTCCTGATGAGCATCGGCTTTCTACCGGGCGCACACCGCGCCGATTGCCCCGCCATGATCGCTCTGTCGAATCATGATTTGCCCTGGCGTCGGGCCATTACCAGCGGGTTTGCTGGATACACCGCCTTCTGATTGGGCAAACATCTGTTCGGATGGACGGCATTTGCACAAGAGATGTGCACAAACCCAAAAATCGAACAAATAAAAAGGCAAGCCGACAAAATCGGCTTGCCTTCATATTCAGAAAGTTAAAAACTTATCTTGTCGAACGGGGTTGGATCCCTGTTTTGACACCGCCTGGTGGCGATTCCTCCCTAAACTCAGGCCGCGCTGCCTTGCTGGCGCGGTCTTTTCTTTTGTGGGGCGGAGTATAAGCACCCCCGGCGAAACCCGTCACCATCAAAATTCGATCTGCACGATGCCCGCACAAAAATGCAGCGGCCAGTGTGGCCGCATTGTCACGATTGCATGCATCCAATCGTCTTCATGCCATTGCGGCATGGCTGCGGGATGACGGCTAATGCACCTAATGCATTGATAAATATGAGTATTCATGGAAAGTGAATTTTTTGTGATCGCCTGTGCTCTGTCGGCAGTTTACGTCAACGGCAGTGCTGACTGAAAATTAAACATATGCCTATTTAATAGGCAATGATACCGCTATCATATTTTTGCCTGCTTACTGAACGGGCTTCAAGGCAGTGAATGAAAAAGGGGCCGCCCCGCAGGGTGCGGCCCCTGTCATCGAATCCGCGAGAATCAGTCACGCCAGCAGAATGAATTTCAGCAGGAACAGGGCCGCCAGCACCGCCACGACCGGCCCGACATCGCGCCAGCGACCGGACAGGATCTTGATGCCGGCATAGGTGATGAAGCCGATGGCGATGCCGTGGGCGATGGAATAGGTCAGTGGCATGGCAATCGCCGTCATCACGGCGGGCGCATAATCCGTCACATCCTCCCAATCCACCTCGGTCAGGCCGCGCGCCATCAGGCAGGCGATGTAGAGCAGGGCCGGGGCCGTGGCATAGGCGGGGATGTTGGCGGCCAGCGGGGCAAAGAACAGGCAGGCCACAAACAGGACGGCCACCGTCACCGCCGTTAACCCGCTGCGTCCGCCAACATTGGTGCCCGCCGCGCTTTCGATGTAGGAGGTGACGGTGGAGGTGCCCAGGGCCGCGCCAACGGTGGTGGCCGCCGCATCGGCAAACAGGGCGCGTTTCAGACGCGGCAGCTTGCCATCCTTGTCCAGCAGGCCCGCGCGGTGCGACACGCCGATCAGGGTGCCCGCCGTATCGAACAGATCAACAAAGAAGAAGGCGAAGACCACGGTGATCAGCCCCACGCTGAACGCGCCTTTCAGGTCCATGGCCAGGAAGGTGGGGCTGGGGTCGGGCGGCAGGGAGATGATCTGCCCGTTAAATGGCGAGGCGCCGATGACCATGCCCACGATGGCGATCACCAGAATGGTTAGGATCACCGACCCCATGACCTTCCGCGCCGCCAGCGCACAGAGCAGGATGAAGCCGATGGCGGCCAACACCGGCTGCGGCTTGGTCAGGTCGCCCATGGTGACCAGGGTGACGGGATGCGCCTTGATCAACCCGGCATTTTCCAGGGCAATGATGGCCAGGAACAGGCCGATGCCAGCGGATATGGCCATTTTCAGGGTGCGGGGAATGGCATTCACCACCGCTTCGCGCACCGGCAGGACCGACAGGATGATGAATAGGATGCCCGACAGGAACACCGCCCCCAGCGCCACCTGCCAGGAATATCCCATCTGCCCGACCACTGTGAACGCGAAATAGGCGTTCAGCCCCATGCCCGGTGCCTGCGCGATGGGATAATTGGCGTACAGCCCCATGATGGCCGACCCGATGGCGGCGGCCACACAGGTGGCGACGAATACCGCCCCATGGTCCATGCCCGCCGCCGACAGGATCTGTGGATTGACGAAGATGATATAGGCCATGGTCAAAAAGGTGGTGAGACCGGCCAGCAGCTCCGTCCGGACATCACTGCCCAGTTCTTTCAGCTTGAAGTAGGATGTCAGCATCTGTGCGGCGCCCTTTGCGGCGAAAGGGAAGGGGGGAAGGAATGCCAGTATTCCTGCAAAGTACCTTAAGGGCCATAGGGTTAATTGGGCTTTTCGCAGGTGCGGTATCCGCTGCCACGGCCCAGACCGACGCCCCCACCATTCGTATCGACCCCGCCGCCTGCCGCTACGTGACCCGATATCAGCCCAGCGCGGATGTAGCGTACAAGCCCGGCGTCGATGTGCATGGGAAGCCCGTGGCTCCCGCCGACCTACCCGATGGCTATGCTATCGACCTGCCGAAAAGCATCGATATCGCCATCACCGCCGATATCGCGCGCCGCTTCGGCATCGCAACAAATAACCTCTACCGGGGGGAGGCGCAGATCGGTACCGTAACGGTGCAGGGCAATCAGGTCCTGTTCAACGGCAAGCCGATGCAGTCGGCTGCCGAGGCTGACCTGATGGCACTCTGCGCCAAGACCCCGCATTGATCATGTAAGGACCCGCCTCATGGACCGCGCCGCCGCCAAAGCCATCCTGAAACAGCGGATCGATCAGGCCATGGGGCGCAACCGCGCCGATCTGGTGATCAAGAATGTGCGGCTGCTGAATGTCGCGACGGGCAGCATTGATGAAACCGACATCGCCATCTGCGGCGACACCATCGTCGGCACCTATGACCGTTATGATGGGCTGGTGGAAATCGATGGCAAGGGCCGCTTCGCCGTGCCGGGCTTCATCGACACCCATGTCCATTGCGAAAGCACGCTGGTCGCCCCGTCGGAATTTGACCGCTGTGTCCTGCCGCGCGGCACTACCACGGCCATCTGCGACCCGCATGAGATTTGCAATGTCATGGGGGAGGCGGGGCTTCAGTATTTTCTGGATTCGGCCCTGACCACCGCGCTGGATTTGCGGGTGCAGCTTTCATCCTGTGTGCCGGCCACACATCTGGAAACGGCGGGCGCGCGGTTGAAGGCCGACGATCTGGCCCGCCACCGACACCACCCGAAGGTGATCGGTCTGGCCGAATTCATGAACTTCCCCGGCGTGCTGTGGAAGGATGAGGAAACGCTGGACAAGCTGGCGGAATTCTATGGTGCGCATATTGACGGCCATTCGCCCCTGGTCACGGGCAAGGAACTGAACGCCTATCTCTCCTGTGGCATCCGCAACTGCCATGAATGCACGTCACAGGCAGAGGCGCGGGAGAAGATTGCCAAGGGCATGCAGGTCCTGATCCGCGATGGCTCCGTCTCCAAGGATGTCGATGCCCTGTCCGGCCTGATCGATCCGGTGACCAGCCCCTTCCTGGCCTTCTGCACCGATGACCGCAACCCGCTGGACATTGCGGAGGAAGGGCACCTGGATCATCTGATCCGTCGCGCCATCGCGCACGGGGCCGACATCGCCGCCACCTACCGTACCGCCACCTGGTCGGCAGCGCGCGGTTTCGGGCTGAAGGATCGCGGGCTGGTGGCTCCCGGCTACTTGGCCGATATCGTCCTGCTGGACGATCTGGCGCAATGCACCGTGTCGCAGGTGATCCGCGCCGGCAAGCCGGTGTCGGCGGAGACCTTCGCGGGCCGCACATCCCCGCCGCCCGTGGGCCTGAACTCCATCAAGCGCGACCGGATCGTGGCCGAAGACCTCGCCATTCCGGCCAGCGGCCCCGGCACACCCGTGATCGGCGTGTTGCCCAACAAGATCATCACAGAGGCGTTGCAGGCGACCGTGCCCTATCGCAATGGCCGCCGCCATGCCGACCCGGACAATGACATCCTGAAGATTGTGGTCGTCGAACGCCACGGCTTCACCCGCAATATCGGCAAGGGCTTCGTGAAGGGCTTCGGCATCCGCTCCGGCGCGCTGGCCAGCTCCGTCGGCCATGACAGCCACAATATCTGCGCGGTGGGTTCCAGCGACGCCGACATGGTCGTCGCCATCAACCGCCTGATCGAAATCGGCGGCGGCTTCGTGGCCGTGAAGGACGGTGCCGTGGTCGGCGAGCTGGCCCTGCCCGTGGCCGGCCTGATGAGCCTGAAACCGTTCGAGGCGGTGGAGCACGAGTTGGAAGCGCTCCGCGCGTCCGTCAAGGCCCTGGGCTGCCCACTGGCCGAACCCTTCCTGCAACTGGCCTTCCTGCCTCTACCGGTGATTCCGCATTTGAAGATTACCGATATGGGGCTGGTGGATGTGGACAAGTTTGAGCTGGTGGCGGCGTGAGGGGCATTTAGCGTCTAAGGATGTTGGCAATAATTAACGCAGGAGGTGGCGATGGAATTTCAGGGATTTGATATTATTGGATTATTTTTGACGGTCGTTGCCTGTGTTCTTGGTGTTCTATTGGCGAAGAAAAATGGGAAAATAGGTAGAAAATCATACATCATCTTCACGGTTTTGACGGTATTTTTTTATGTGGTGGCTGTATATATTTCAGCCATGATAACAATGGGTTATAAGCCGGAATACATTCTTGTGACTTTGAGTGCTCTGATTTCTATGATTGTGGCGTATTTAACCGCTAGGCGTTGTTATGATGCTGGGGCTAATCCTTGGATAGGATTAGTTGTTGGTTTTCCTTTTGTCGGGATATTTCTTGTCATTTATCTAATGTTTGCGGCACCTAAAATGGGTAGGTAAAATTAGAACATTTCAGATTTAGGCTGATCAGGAATTCGTAGCGCGAGTTAGGCGAAGCCTTAATCCGCAGAAGCCGGCTCTGCCTGATGTTGTTCCGCGGATTATGCTTTGCTAATCCGCGCTACAATGAGGCACATCGGCGGTGTACCTCATTCACCCCAACCCCACCCAAAGCGCCAAAGCCTGATTGACCGCGACCATCTGGTCATCCGTTAACCGCCCGATCCGGTCGCCGATTTTTTCCCCCCGCACGGTCTGTGCCTTGTCCACCATGATCTGGCAGGGTAAGCGCAGACCGTTTTCCGCATCCGGTTCCACATCCAACCGGAACAGCGGCGCGCCGTCTCGCCGGTCGCTGGTGATGGGCAGGATGGTGATGCTGGGATGGTCGCTGAACAGGTCGGATTGGATGACCAGGGCAGGGCGGGGTTTGCCGTAATCGCCCTGAATAACGACGGTGACAATGTCACCGCGCCTCATTCCCACCCCTCATGATCGGCGACCCGTTCCAGCCACTCGCCCACGTCCTGTTCCTTCGGATCATCGCGCAGGGATAGGGACTGTCGGCGGCATTCCTCGGCAAAGCCAGGGCGGCGTGTGTCGGGCACCCAGATTTGGATAGGGCGAAGGCCAGCGGCGCGCAATTGCGCACGATGCTTCTGCACGCGTATGGCACCTGACGTCTTCATCGTCCTGCCTCCTGTGTTACATGTAACATGAGTGTTGTCGCAGGAAGGGTCAAGATCGGCATGGGCAGGCCTTCCAGCCTTTGCCCGTGATCCCGCACCTCAAGATCACCGATGTAGGGCTGGTGGCGGCGTGAGGGTGAGCGCCCCGTCAAGTGACGCCATGCTGAATGCTGAGCAGGCGGCTGAAGATGGACTGGAACTTCAAGACATCCGGTGTCACTTCACCGCGTGCGATGGCCCGCTTTTGAAGCTCCAACTCAGACTCCGTCCAGATCAGTCGCCGGAATTCATTCATCAGGCTGCATTCATAAACCCATGCATCGGTATGGTCGACGGTGGGGGAATCACTGTGGGCGCTAACAGTCACCGGAAATGGGAAAACGGCAAAGGCCTTGACCGCATTCGTCGTGATCATATGCCGGAGGATGACATCATAGGCGACGGATATTTCATCGGCATTGAATTGTCTGAATATGTTGACCAACGACGCCTTGTTGACAAGATAAGCACCAGCACCTGTCAGAGCAAAGTGGTCATGAAGCCAGTTCATATTTACAATTACTGAATTATTGTCATTCATTGCACAGTTTTGTCTCAAGGAAAAGAAATACGGCATGTCAATAGCGCGACCTATAATCAGGTCGAGAAAGATGATGTCCCAACTGTCGGGACTTAAGTGATTGACCGCAAGATTAATGACACTTTCGGCCTTGTTAGAAAACTTGGCGTCATCTTCGACGATCAGAAGGTGTGACTGCCAGCCATTGCTGATAGCATGCCACATACAACCGATATGGCTGAGCCAGTTGCCTTTGAGGTTGGCGGAGGCGGCACCAGGCATCTTCGCCACCTGGTCTGAAGTTGCTTGCACCGCGGGAAAACGGTGCATCCGCCAGGCGCTGGAGAAATTGGCGTCTCGGATATTCTGTTCCAGGCTTTCCCGCCGTTCGGTGGCACGGTCCAGATTAATGTACATCAGGTCAATTTCAGCCATAACCCGCGCCTTGATTGTTTCCGCCATACTGGTGGCGGGATGTAACGGCGTCAACGCGCATGGTCACGGATCGCTTGGGCTAGAGCCGCTCCTTCCGGTCCTTGTCAATGGAAGGTTGGCCGTCTGGCGCACAGCTACCGCAGCCCGTTAAGATTGCAGGATCATGGTCTTGCGCTGCTATGAGGATTCCCCTCGGTTCCTCGACTTGCTATGGTGGGGGTATTCGCCAGCGGGTTAATAGGCCGGTTACAGCAATGTCCTTTGATCGGTCGCACTCTGCGCAGTCGTGGAACAGGCATGCACGCTGCATCGCTGCCATTCTGATTGCCATTTTGACCGCGCCGGTTGCCCTGGCCGCCGACTGGTCCGCCTTTTCCGAGCCGCTTTTTGAGCGGCTGGGGCGTGACCAGGGGCTGCCCAACGATGTCGTGGGTGCCATTGCGCAGGATCGGGCGGGGTTTGTCTGGTTTGGCACCGGTGGTGGGCTGGCCCGGTTCGACGGCCACCGCTTCCGCCATTACACCAGCGATCCCGGCAATCCCGACAGCCTGCCCGACAGTTACGTCACGGCCCTGCATGTCGATCCCAAGGGCGTGCTGTGGGTTGGCACCAATGCCGGCGGGCTGGCCCGCCATGACGCTGCCGCCGACCGGTTCGTGCGGGCCAATGACGGGCTGCAAAACCTGTCGATCCTGTCCATCCTGACGGATGCGCAGGGACGGCTGTGGACGGGCACGGTGGGCGGGGTGCATGTCCGCGATCCGGCCACGGGGACGGGCCGTTTCTATACGCGGCGCGGGCCCGAACCGGACAGTCCGCCGCTGGATCAGATCCGTGACATGGTGGAATTGCCCGATGGCGGCCTGCTGCTGGCCAGCGGGCGCGGGCTGGTGCGGTTTGATCCGTCGGGCGATCTGGGCACGCCCGTCTCGCTGGGCGGGATCGTGCCCGCCGACGCGCCCATCCAGGGTCTGCTGCGGGATGGCAAGGGCCGGCTGTGGGTGACGGGGGAGTTTCCCGGTGTCGCGATGTGGGACCCCGCCACGGGGGAACAGAAATTGTTCCCCCTGCTGGGTGATGGCGACCCGGCCTCTGCCCCCGTGGCCAAACACGCCCTGGCCGAATTGTCGCCCGACCGGATCGTCATCGGCACGCAAGGTGCCGGTTTGGTGGAACTGGATGTGGCAACGGGCAAGGTTGTGGTCCGCCGCAATGACCCGACCCTGTCCAGTTCCCTGGTGGCCAGCGATGTGCGCGCCCTTCTGGTCGACCGGTCCGGTATCCTGTGGGTCGGCACCTGGGGCGGTGGGGTCTGCCGCCGCAATCCGCAGACGCAGGCCGTGTTGTCTGTCCCCGCCTCCCATATCCGCGCCGACCGTCTGTCCGACCCGCAGGTCCGTAGCCTGATGCTGGCCTCCGATGGGCGTCTATGGGCGGGGTTGCAGGCCAATGGCATCGACATTCTGGATCCCGGCACCGGGGCGCGCGACGGCATCCGTCCCGGCAGCGGCGGTCTGCCCGACGGTGCCGTACTGGCGCTGGAAATGGCGTCCGACGGCACCACCTTCATCGGAACGCAGCGGGGCCTGTTCCGCCGCCGCCCCGGTCAGACGCGGGTGGAGCCGGTGGCCCTGCCGCCGCCCGCGCCCAATGCCGCGGTCTGGTTCCTGATGCGCCAGGGCGATACGTTGTGGATGGCGGCGGACGGTCTCGTCTCGCTCGACCTTGCCACCGGCACCATGAAGGCGGACCGCACCAGGCTGGGTGACGCGCGATCCCTGATCGATAACCGCCTGCGGGTGCTGGCGCCGGGTCCCGATGGCGGGTTGTGGGTGGGGGGCAATGCCGGCCTGCATTACCGCGATCCTGCGGGCGGGTTTCAGCGTATCCGCAATGATCCCACTGATCCTGCCTCCCTCTCCCATAATTTCATTACGGCGATCCTGACCGATGCCAGGGGCCGCGTCTGGGTCGGCACGCTGGGCGGAGGTTTGAACATCCTGGAGGCAGGGTGGAAGCCGGGGCAGCCCGCGAGGTTTCGTCGCCTGGGGCTTTCCGATGGCCTGCCCACCCTGCTGATCAACGCCTTGCGGCAGGATGCGGCGGGGCGCATCTGGGCCTCCACCGATGCCGGTCTGGCCGTGATCAAAGGTGATGACCTGTCGGTGCAGGTGCTGGGCCGGCCCGACGGCGTTGGGGTGGGCAGTTTCTGGGCCAATTCCGCCACCATGGACGCTGATGGGCAGATGATGTTTGGCGGCCGTGATGGTCTGGTCGTGGTCCGCCCTGACCGGCTGGATGCTTGGCGGACTTTGGCGCCTACTGTGGTGACGGAGTTGCGGGTGGATGGCAAAGCTGTGCCGTCCGATCCCTTCAACCTGCCGGCGCCCCCGACCCTTAACCTGCTGCCCGATCAGCGGTCATTGTCGGTGGAATTCGCTTCCCTGGATTACACGGCCCCTGACCGCACCCGGTTTCTCTATCGCCTGGAAGGGTTTGAGGAACAATGGATTGCGGGTGACGGCAATCACCGCCATGTCGCCTACGCCAACCTGTCGCCCGGTTCCTACCGTTTGCAGGTGCGGGGCAGCAACCGGGCCGGCCTGTTTGCCGAACAGGCGCTGGTGGTGCCGGTGACGGTGCTACCGGCCTGGTACCAGACCTGGTGGTTCCGGGCTTTGGCCCTGCTGTCGCTGCTGGCCCTGGCTTGGGGTGCCGTGCAACTTCGCACGCTGTCGCTGCGCCGCCGCCAGCGGGAGTTGGAGCGCGAGGTCGCGGAACGCACTGAGGTTATCGCCCGGCAAAAGGATGAGCTGGCCGGCGCCCTGGAGGATCTGCGCGCCACCCAGGACCGGCTGGTGCAGGAGGAAAAGCTGGCCAGCCTTGGCCGCCTTGTCTCCGGCGTGGCGCATGAGCTGAACACCCCGCTGGGCGTGGCCATCACCACCTCCACCTTCCTGACGGAGGAGATGGGGGGCGTATCCACCCAGGTGGAGGCCAAGGCCCTCACGCGCGGCGCGCTTGCCGATTTCCTGGCTACGGGGCGGGAAGCGATGGGTGTGCTGCAGGCCAATCTGCAGCGCGCGGCCCGTCTGGTACAGAGTTTCAAGCAGGTCTCGGCGGAGGAATATGCCGGGCCGAAGCAGCGTCAGCGCCTGTCCACCCTTGTGGCCGAAGCCGCCGCCCCCCTGCAGCCCCGGTTACGCGATGCCGGCATTGCCTTTCATATCGACGGTGTGAAGGACCTGACCGCCCTGGTACAGCCGGGTGCAATGGTCAATGTCCTGACTAATCTGATGCTGAACGCGATCCAGCACGCCTGGCAGCCGGGGCAGGGTGGTACCCTGACCGTCACCCTGTCAGCCATTGCCGACACGGCCATCATCACCGTCGCCGATAATGGCCGGGGCATGGAAGATGCGGTCCGCGCCAAGGCCTTTGATCCGTTCTTCACCACCAGCCGCGACCATGGTGGCACCGGCCTGGGCCTGCATATCGTGCATAATCTGGTGGCGGGTCCGCTGTCCGGCTCCATCGTGCTGGAAACGGCACCGGGCCTGGGCAGCCGGTTTGTCATCACCTTGCCCGGCGCCGTGACCGACGCTGCCGCCTGATCCAGGGGCGGGGCTGGGGTGCGGGGTCGGTTGCCCGCTTGCCCCCGACGCCGTCAGCCCATAAAGTCCGCCCCATCGTCACTCCTATTCCGTGAGTTCCGCTCCCATGCGTATGTCCAGCTACTTCCTGCCCACGCTGAAGGAAACGCCGTCGGAGGCGCAGATCGTCAGCCATCGCCTGATGCTGCGGGCCGGCATGATCCGCCAGACCTCAGCCGGCATCTATGCTTGGCTGCCGCTGGGCTGGAAGGTGTTGCAGAAGGTCAGCCAGATTGTGCGCGAAGAGCAGGACCGCGCCGGGGCGCAGGAACTGCTGATGCCCACCATTCAGTCGGCGGACCTGTGGAAACAGTCGGGCCGGTATGAGGCCTATGGCAAGGAGATGCTGCGCATCACCGACCGCCATGACCGCGAGATGCTGTTCGGCCCCACGAATGAGGAGATGATTACCGACATCTTCAAGACCTTCGTGAAGTCCTACAAGGACCTGCCACGCAACCTGTACCATATCCAGTGGAAGTTCCGGGACGAGGTGCGGCCCCGGTTCGGCGTGATGCGCGGGCGTGAATTCCTGATGAAGGACAATTACTCCTTCGATCTGGATGCCGAGGGCGCGCGCCTGTCCTACCGCAAGATGTTCCTGGCCTATCTGCGCACCTTTGCCCGCATGGGCATCAAGGCAATCCCGATGCGCGCCGATACCGGCCCCATCGGCGGCGACCTGTCCCATGAATTCATCATCCTGGCCGACACGGGCGAAAGCCAGGTGTTCTGCGACAAGCAGTGGCTGGACATGGATGTCCTTGCCGACAATCCCGACGCCAATGGCGACCTGAAGGACTTCTTCACCAAATACACCTCCATCTACGCCGCGACCGAGGAGATGCACGACGCCGCCAAGGCGCCCGCCGATCTGGTCACCGCGCGCGGGATCGAGGTGGGGCACATCTTCTATTTCGGCACTAAATACTCCGCCCCCATGGGTGCCGTCGTGACCGGCCCCGACGGGCAGCCGGTGACGGTGGAGATGGGGTCCTACGGCATCGGCGTGTCCCGCGTGGTCGCCGCCCTGATCGAGGCCAGCCACGACGATGCCGGCATCATCTGGCCGGATCAGGTCGCCCCCTACAAGGTGGCCCTGATCAACCTGAAGGCCGATGACGAGGCTTGCCGCACCACTTGCGACGGTCTCTATGCCCGCCTGCAGGATGCCGGCGTGGACGTCATCTATGATGACCGCAACGAGCGTCCGGGTGCCAAGTTCGCCGACATGGACCTGATCGGCATCCCCTGGCAGCTCACCATTGGCCCCCGCGGCCTGAAGGCCGGCACGGCGGAGCTGAAGCGCCGCGCGACGGGCGAGAAGCTGGAGCTGCCGTTGGAAGAAGCGCTGGCTAAGGTGATGGCGTAAGCCATCAGGCTCAGTTGTAGGAGAAGGGGCGGCCAACGTGCCGCCCCTTTTTCATTTCAGGGGCGACAGCAAGGTGGCGGCTCTACAGCCCTGGCACCTGAAATGCCGCCCTGGCCTTCGTCGCTTCCTCCCTGATTACGCAGCCTTCTGCATGGTCGTTGATCAGGCCCATGGCCTGCATGAAGGCGAAGATTGTCGTGGGGCCGACGAATTTCCAACCCTTCTTCAGCAGGTCCTTGGACAGCCTCACCGAGGTAGGGGAGGTCGAGGCCGATTGTGGGACGCCATGTTCGCCCGTCGGCGGTTCATGCCGCCAGAAATACGCGGCCAGCGATCCCTCGGCCTTGATCAGTTCCTTGGCGCGGCCGGCATTGTTGATCGCCGCTTCGATCTTGCCGCGATGGCGCACGATGCCGGCATCGGCCAGCAGCCGGTCGACATCCGCCGGCCCGAAATCGGCCACGGCATTAATCTCGAACCCCTGGAAAGCCGCCCGGAAATTCTCCCGCTTGGCCAGGATGGTGCGCCAGGACAGGCCCGACTGGAACCCCTCCAGGCACAGTTTCTCAAACAGCCGCCGGTCATCGGCGACGGGAAAGCCCCATTCCGTATCATGGTAATGCGGAAATTCCGGGGCCGAGGCACACCAGCGGCAACGGGGTCGGCCATCGGGGCCGGGCAAGGTCTTGTCCATGTCGTAGCCTCAGGGTTGGTCAGCCAGGGTGGAAAGCCAGTCCCGCATCGCCGCCACTTCCCGCCGGATGAAATCCTCATCCTTGAAGGCGGTGGCCAGCGTCGCTACCCCCTGGCTGCGGCCAAGCAGGTGCAAGGCCAGTTCATCGGCGCGGGCGTCATTATGGCCCAGCAGCGTGAACTGCCGCGCCAGCCAGGAGCGGAACAGGGTGAAGATACGCGCCGCATCGGGCAGGGCGGCATGGTCCAGCTTTGCCAACTCGTTCGATAGGGTGCCGACGGGGCAGCCATGGGCCATGATCTTCGCTTGGTTGATGATCAGGATATGGATGAAGCTGGTGATGCGCGCCGCCGGCCCGTCTGCCGCCTCTTCCCACGCGTCCAGCATGGCCTGGGTATTGGCCAATCGCCGGTCGATGACGGCAGCCAGTATCTGGTCCTTGGCCTTGAAATGATAGGTGAGGTTGCCCCGCGCGATCCCCACCGCCGCTGCGATATCCGCCAGCGACGTATGGTCGAACCCGCGCTGATAAAACAGCGTGTCGGCGGCTTCCACGATTTGGGTGCGGGTGTCGGGCATTGATGTCTAGGGTGATTGACCTAAATTCAAGATAGGTCAACTGACCTATATCCGTCAAGCTGTGAGATCGGGTTTGGTCTTTTCCGCCCTATCGCGCTGGGATATTCAGGTCTTCATGACCGATTTGCATCCTCACGGTGCCATCCATCTGCCCCGGCTTGTGGCTACCACGCTGGTAGAACAACTGCGGGCCGACCTTGCGCCATTCCCGCTGGATCGACCGGGCCTGCGCCTGCGTGGGGTCACTGCGGTGGCGGCCCTTTTGGCACCGGATGGAGCCATGGGGCAGGCCGCAGCAGCCTTGATCGGTCCCCGCGCCATGCCCGTTCGTGCCCTGCTGTTCGATAAATCGTCCGCCCGGAACTGGGCTGTCGGCTGGCATCAGGACCGCGTCATTGCCGTGAAGCAAAGGCTGGAGGTGTCGGGCTTCGGCCCCTGGTCCGTAAAAGAGGGTGTTATCCATGTCGCCCCGCCGGTGGAGATATTGCGGGGCATGGTCACCCTTCGCCTGCATCTTGATCCGGTAGGGACAGAAAACGCCCCACTGCTTTACGCCCCCGGCAGCCATCGCCTTGGCATCGTCCCGGTCGGACAGGTGCCGGAATTCGTGGAACGCTGCGGTGTCGAAACCTCCCTGGCACAGGCCGGCGATGCCTGGGCCTATTCCACCTTGATCCTGCACGCATCTGAGCCGGCTCTGTCACCGGATCGGCGGCGGGTGCTGCACGTGGATTATGCTGCTTGCTCCTTACCCGGCGGGCTGGAATGGCTGGGTATCTGACCACCCTTCCGCCCCCGCCCCATTTCCGCCTATAAGCAAGGCTACATCGCCGCATCCCCATCACCCCGCATCCAGGGCCCCGATGATCTTCACCCCCTTTGAGCGTATGGTCGCGTGGCGTTACCTGCGGGCGCGGCGGCAGGAGGGGACGGTGTCGGTCATCGCCGGCTTTTCCTTCATCGGGGTGGCGCTGGGTGTGGCGACCCTGATCATCGTTATGTCAGTGATGAACGGGTTCCGGGCTGAGCTGGTCAGCCGTATCCAGGGTGTCTCGGCCCATGCCGCTGTCAGCGTGGCGGGCGGCGGGCCGCTCACCGACTATGCCGCCCTGCTGGATCGGCTGCGCGCCGCCCCCGGTGTGACGCAGGTGATGCCGGTGGTGGAGGGGCAGGCGCTGGCCACCGTCAATGGCCGGGCCGTGGGGGTAAAGGTGCGCGGGCTGGAGGTTGCGGATTTTCAGACGCGGCCCATTGTGGGGCGCAGCGTGATCCGCGGCCTGTCTGACCTGGGGGAGGATGGGGTGGCGCTGGGCTTTAACCTGTCCCGCTCGCTGGGCATTTCGGCGGGTGGCAATGTCACCCTGATCAGCCCGAAGGGCACGGTCACGGCCTTTGGCACCATGCTGCGGCGAAAGGAATTTCCCGTCTATGCCGTGGTTGATCTGCGCATGCCCGAACAGGATGCCAACCTGATCTATATGCCGCTGCCGGCCTCCCAGGCATTTTTCCGCATGGGCCAGGGGGTCAGCGCCATTGACGTGTTCGTCAGCGACCCGCGCGATGTGGACGCGATGCGCGCCAGCCTGGAAGCGGCGGCAGGCCCCGGTTTCACCGTCACCGACTGGCGACAGGCCAACAAAGGGCTGGTGACGGCGCTGGGGGTGGAGCGGGTGGCGATGTTCGTGGTGCTGACCCTGATTATCCTGGTCGCCAGTTTCAATATCGTCTCCTCCATGGTCATGCTGGTGCGCGGCAAGGCGGCCAGCATCGCCATCCTGCGCACCATGGGGGCGCAGCGCGCGTCCGTGTCGCGCATCTTCCTACTGGCCGGTGCCTCAATTGGGGCTGTCGGCACGCTGGTCGGGTTCGCTCTGGGTATCCTGCTGACCGTGAATGTGCAGGCCATCGGTTATGCCCTGGGTCAGGTGCCGGGCATCGCGGGGTCACAGATGCTGCTGTTCCTGACCACCCTGCCGGCCATCATCGATTGGTCGGAAGTCACCCTGGTGGTGGCGCTGGGCCTGTTCCTGTCGGTGGGGGCCACGCTGTATCCCGCCCGCCGGGCGGCCTCGATGGACCCGGTGGAGGCGCTGCGCCATGGCTGACCGTTCCCGCATGTTCGGCATTCTGGAGCGCTGGATCGCCTTTCGCTATCTGGGGGCGCGCCGGCAGGAGGGATTCATCTCCGTCATTGCCGGCTTCTCCTTCCTCGGCATCGCCCTGGGCGTGGCGACGCTGATCATCTCCCTGTCGGTGTTCAACGGGTTTCAGCGCGACTTGTTGTCCCGCGTCCTGGGTTTCCAGGGGCATGTCGTGGCCATGGGCCAGTATGGCCCGTTCCAGGCGTCCGACGCGTTGGTGGAGGGGGTGCGCGGCGTGCCGGGTGTGGTGTCGGTGATGCCCAGCCTGGATGCGCAGGGCCTGCTTTCCTATCGCGATTTTGCCGGCGGCGTGCTGGTCAAGGCGCTGCGCCCCGCCGACATGGCCGCCCGGCCCGCCTTTGCCGATGCCCTGGTGGAAGGAACACTGGCGGAAGGCGACGGCATCGCCATCGGCAAGCGCATGGCCGACAATGGCCGTATCAAGATCGGCGATCGGGTCACCATCCTGTCACCGCAGGTGGATGCGGGCGGTGGCCCGCCCCGGTCGCGTGCCTTCACCGTGACCGGCATCGTGGCGCTGGGCGTGTCGGAGTTTGACAACACGCTGGTCCTGATGGACCTGGAGACAGCGCAGGAATTCTTTCAGTTGGACGGCAATGTGACGGCGGTGGAGGTAACCTTCACCGATCCCGCCCTGGGCCCGGCCCGCATGGCCGATGTCGCGGCGCGTCTGCCCGCTGGCCTGCACGTCCAGAACTGGCAGCAGGTGAACGGCGCCTTTTTCAGCTTCATTGAGACGCAGCGCAATGTCGTCTCCCTGATCCTGGGCATGATCGTCGTGGTGGCGGCCTTCAACATCATTTCCGGCATGATCATGATGGTTCAGGACAAGGGGCGAGAGATCGCCATCCTGCGCACCATGGGGGCCGGTCGCGGCACCATCCTGCGCATCTTCCTGATGTCCGGCGCTTCGATTGGTGTTGCGGGCACCACTGCGGGCCTGATCCTGGGGGTGACCTTGTCGGGCCATATGGAACAGTTGCGCCAACTGGTGAAGGCGGCCACCGGCGTCGATCCGTTCAATTCGGACATCTATTTTTTGTCCTCCTTGCCCTCCTTCACCGATCCGTGGCAGGTGGCGCAGGTGGCGGTTGCATCCGTGGCCCTGTCGCTGCTGGCCACGCTGTATCCATCCTGGCGGGCGGCGAAGCTGGACCCCGTCGAAGCCCTTCGATACGAGTGAAAAATGGCCGAGATCGTCCTGCGCCTGACCGGCATCCACCGCTCCTTTACGCAGGTAGAAACGCCGCTGCATGTGCTGCGCGGTGTCGATGCCGCCATCCAGGCGGGGGAGATGGTGGCCCTGGTGGGGCCCAGCGGGGCTGGCAAATCAACCCTGCTGCATATCGCGGGCCTGCTGGAAGCTGCCGACAAGGGCGGGATTGAGATTGCGGGGCAGAAGGCCGACGGTTTGAACGATGCCGAACGCACCGCCATCCGCCGCGATAAGATCGGCTTCGTCTATCAGTTCCATCACCTGCTGCCGGAATTCACGGCAGAGGAAAACATCACCATCCCGCAGATGCTGGCCGGTGTGTCGCGTTCGGTGGCAAAGGACCGGGCGCGCGAATTGCTGGGCCTGGTCGGCCTGTCCGCCCGCGCCGGTCATCGCCCGGCCAAACTGTCTGGTGGGGAGCAGCAGCGCGTGGCCATCGCCCGCGCGCTGGCCAACCGTCCGCGCCTGCTGATCGCTGATGAGCCGACGGGCAATCTGGACATGCACACGTCCGAAAAGGTGTTCGCCCTGTTCGCCGATCTGGTGCGCGGGCAGGGGCTTGGCGCCCTGGTCGCCACCCATAACCTGGATCTGGCGCGGCGCATGGACCGGGTGGTGGAGATGCGCGACGGTTTGCTGGTGGCGGGCTGATCCATGGCCACGCTGTCCGATATCCCCCTGCCCAGCGGTTACCGTGCCGATTGGGTCCTGTCCTACCATGGCCGTGACCCGGACGGGCTGTCGGAACGGGTGGTGGACAATGTAATCACCAAGGTCCTGGCCCCGGCGGGCCGGGCCATCCGGGTCGATATCACGATCCACCCCACCCACGCCGCCCTGACCGCTGATCCCGCCGCCCTGACCGATGCGGAGATGAACAGCCTGTCGGCATCCGTGGCCCGCATGCTGGGCGTGTCGGGCGATGTATCGGGGCTGGAGGCGCTTGCGGCACAGGATGCACAGGTGGCGCGCCTGCTGTCGCGCTGTGGCCCCGGCCTGCGTCTGCCCCAGACAGCAGGTGTGTTTGAGGCCATGTGCTGGGCCGTGGTAGGCCAACAGGTCAATCTCCGTTTCGCGGGGCAGTTGCGCCGCACCCTTATTGAACTGGCCGGCATCCCTCACGCGTCGGGCATGAAGGCACACCCCACGCCGGCCGGCATCGCGGCCCTGGACCCCGAGCATCTGGGCACCCTTAAATTCTCGCGCTCAAAGGCTGCCTACCTGATCAATGCCGCACGTAGCGGGATTGATTTCGAAGGGCTGCCCCATGGCGATGCCGCAACCGCAGAGGCGGCAATGACAGGGGTAAAGGGCATCGGACCCTGGACGCGGGCCTATGTCCTGCTGCGCGCCTGCGCCTTTCCCGATGTCGCCCCCATCGGAGATGCGGGCTTGTCGGCGGCACTCCAGAATTTCCATGGGCTGGACCACAGGCCGGGTCCCGCGGAGCAGGAGGCCCTGATGCGCCCCTTCGCGCCGTGGCGCAGTCTGGCCACGGCGCATCTGTGGGCGGGCTGGGCTTAACCTCTAGCCCAGTTCGGTAATGGTCACCGCCCGGCCCTGGACATAGCCGTACAGGAGATAATGGGTCAGCGGGTTCATGTTCATGGCCACAACGTTGGGATTGTCATCCAGATAGGTGCTGGTATCGAACCAGCGTGACGGGTCGCGCCCTTCCTTCCAGCCATAGGTGTTATAGTGGGTCAGGGCATCCATGCCTGCAGCGGCCACATCCTTATTGGTGGCAAGGTACCAATCTGTATCGAAGAAGATGTTGGGATCGCGCCCTTCCTTGGCGCCATATTGCACATAATGCTCCCAAGAACTGCGGAAGGCCCGCCCGACGCCGCTGACCTCTGCCACGTCGGGGTTCTGGGCCAGGTAGAAGGACTCATCGAACAGCACCAGTGTGCCATCCAGACGCGCTGGTGACGCCCGGAATTCCGACCGGCCAACGGCCAGATAATGGGCTTCCCCGCTGGCATACTGGCCCGCCTTGACCATGGCCGCCACATCGGGATACAGCGCCAGATAGGCTGCTTCATCAAACTGAGTTGTGTCATAGGGGCGATAGGGCGTGTTCGGCTGCGGTGCGCGCAGCGGGATGGCGTTATTGCCCAGGATGGCGATTTCCACCCCGAACATATCGTCGATACCGTTGCCGTTACCCCTTGTATCGGTGACGCGGTAGTGGAACTGCCCCTCCGACTGCCAGATGCTATCGATGAAAATCTGGCGCCCGACAAGGTCGGCGCTGCCGGTATAACGGACAGCGTCGATGCCACCACCACCTACAAACCGGTCATTGCTGAGGCTGCCAATCAGCAGGTCGGACCCGGCACCGCCCATGACCGTGACGGGCTGGAAATCCTTCGACGTGGGGTCGAAATCCTGGACGAAGTTCCTGGCGGTCAGGGCTGTTGGGTCGATGTTCGAGAACCGGATCAAAGCCCCTGGCGGGGTTTTGATATAGGGACTCTGGGCCAGTGGATCAGCGTTGACCATCAGCAGCGTATCGCTGCCATCCTTGACCAGATAGAAATATCGGCCAAGCGGTGTCCCGGCCTCGATATTCCACAGGTTCGGCATGACCTTCGACAGGTCGATCACATCGGCAGCCTTGTCGAAATCGGTAATCGTCACTGTGTTGATTGGCAGGCCACCGAACAACGATGGCAAACCGTTGGGGGTGAAACGGTCAGCGCCGGCACCGCCGGTCAGGCTGCCCTCGCTGGCCTGGATCACATCATCGCCGGCCCCGCCATCGAGGCTTGATGCGCCATAGGTTGAAATAAGCGTATCGTTACCATCGTCACCAAACACGAGGTCACCGCTGCCGGCATTGGTGATGATATCGTTGCCGGCACCGCCGCGCATCGTGTCGGGAAAGGAATCTCCGGAACCCAGGGCATAGATCGGGTCGGAATACCATTGCAGGACATCGCTGCCGTCACCGCCTTCCAGCAGTTCCGACCCGATCGATCCCATCAACGTATCGCTGCCAGCCCCGCCGAACATCTCACTGTTCATGGCGCCGCTGATCCGGTCGGCGCCGTCGCCACCATGGATGGTGGCGCCCACACCGCCGGTCAGCGTGTCATTGCCGTCATCGCCGTTGATGACATCCGTGATACCGCCGCCACGGATCGTGTCATTGCCGCTGCCGCCCGACAGCTTGTTGGTACCCGTGGCATCAGAAATGAAATCATTGCCGCCATTGCCCTGGATCGTGTCGTTGCCGAAGCCGCCGACCAGCGTCTCCCCGGCATCGGTACCCGTCTGGGTCAGGTTGGATTGGTCGAAACGGGTGGTGGCGACAATGCCGCCCGCGAAGTTCCCGGCCACAAGGCTGCTGGCCTGGACATTGGCCAGGACGGCCAGGGTCCGCCCGGCCTGCCCACCGCCCGAATCCTCGTCAATAAGGATATGGGTATTGGCACCAATCTGGCCCAGCCAGATATAGCGCGCGAGATCGGCACCGGGCTTATAGCCCAGAAGCGTGTCAAGGATGGCCGTCAGGTCCAGCGTATCGCCACCTGCCCCTGGCGTGAAATCGGTGATGAACAGCTCCGACACAGAACCGGTCGATTGGCGATAATCGGTGATGACAAACCGGTCGCGGCCACCACCACCCGTTGCTCGACCGCCGGCCAGAGTCAGGACATCATCGCCCAGGCCCCCCTGGAAGGTCGCGTTCAAGGCGGTCAGAACGTCATTTCCGTCGCCGCCCACCAGCAGGTCAAACCCCGACCCACTGATGATCGTATCATTGCCGGCCCCGCCATCATAAACGCTGCTGTTGAAGTCAGGGGATGATGAACTGTCGATCAGGTCGTTGCCGTTGCCCGCGCTGACATTGTCATTGCCGCCGCCAGGCATGATCACATCGTTGCCGTCCCCACCACTGATCGTGTCGCTGCCGCGACCGCTGGTGATCGTGTCGTTGCCGTCATCTCCCGACAGGCTGTTGCCCAGGCCGCTGACATCAGAAATGACATCATTTCCAGCCCCGCCCGTGATGGTATCGTACCCCCAGCCGCCTGCCAGGGTGTCGTCACCGTCGGAGCCCTGAACCGTCGAACTATCGGTCACAATCAGGGTGCTGGGCTTGAAACCACCCGTGAAATGCCCGCTATTCAGCGCCGACAAAGTCACGTTGCGGAAGGTGACGAGTGTCTGTGTGGCATAGGTTGCACCCGCGCCGTCACGGTCCAGGCGTAGCAGCGTGTCGTTGCCGCTCAGCTCCAACCACAGGAAACGTCCGAACGGGTTCCCACCTGTATAACCCTGAAGGCTGGGCAGGATGCTGGTCAGATCCAGACTGTCCCCCAAGGCGCCCACCGCAAAATCGGTGAGGGTGACAGACCATTCCTGCCCCTGATCAGGGTTGCCAAGCGCGCCGATCACAAACCGGTCGCGTCCGCTGCCGCCGCTGGCGATGCCGTCGGACAGGGTGATGGTGTCGGCACCGGTGCCGCCAACGATGGTGCCGCGCTGGGCGGTCAGAACGTCATCGCCGGCCCCGCCATCGATTTGTTCTTCACCCAGGCTGCTGGTGATCGTGTCATTACCCGCCCCGCCATAGGCAAGGTCGATATCGCCAAAGGCGGCGGATGTCAGGTCGATGCGGTCATCCCCCGCACCACCATCCAGCGTGTCATAGCCAGCACCGCCGGTCAGGCTGTCATTGCCATCGCCCCCCGACAGGCTGTCATTGCCGGAAACACCTGTGATCGTGTCATCCAGGTTCCCGCCCATGATTGTATCGTCCTGGATGGTACCCGTCTTGATCTCGCCTGCGGCCATTTCCACGCGTTCCCTTAGATCATCGCCTATTGGAAACAACATGAAATACCCGGAATCTGTCAATGGACCCTGCGATGCTCCCACCCGAAAGAGGCATGTGGGGTTGCCATAAATTCGCCCAGAGCCGGGTGCATCTTATCACCATGAACGACGTTCGTTACGGACGTCCCGATTGCTGGTGAGGCTATCATGCGGTTGCGCGATTTCGGAAAACTGACGCTGACGGCAGTTCTGGCCCTGTCGCTGGGCACGCCCCCGGCCATGGCCGGTGACTGGGACCGGGACGGGCGCGGGCACCGCGATGACCGTCATGATCGGCGCGATGATCGCCGGGACGATCGCTATGACCGTCGCGATGACCGCCGGGACGACCGTTATGATCGCCGTGACGACCGGCGTGATCATCACTGGGGTGATCGCGGCTATGTCTACCGCGCCCCGCCGCCGGGCTGGTACGCCCATGGCGGCTATCCGGTCCGGCACTGGGACGTGCCGCCGGCCCGTCGCCGCGTCTATCGCGATGTGGTTGTCGTGCGACCCTATGGCCATTGGTATTCCGGCTATGGCCGCTACCGCAGTGATGACGACGCCCTGTTCTTCCTGGGCCTGACAGCCATCAGTCTGGTGGCGCTCAGTTCCCTGTCAGAGGCGCAGCAGCGTGCGCATGAGGATGCGCAGGTCCGTGCCACCTCCGCCCCCATCGGTCAGCCCATTGTCTGGTCCGATGGCCGGGCGACAGGTTCCGTCACCTCCCTGCGCGAAGGCCGCGCTGCCGACGGCGCCTATTGCCGCGAATTCCAGCAGCAGGTGACGATCGGTGGCCGCACTGAGGATGCCTATGGCACCGCCTGTCAGCAGCCGGACGGGTCCTGGCAGGTAGTGAACTAATACCCGTCCACTGCCGTCACACGGGCCTGGATTTCTGCCACCTGCAAGGGACCCCGGCCCGGCGGCACCGCCTCACCGGGCTTGCACCCCTCATCCAGCAGGAAGCGCAGCTTCAGGTCAGGGTGGGTGCTGTTGAAGGCATAGGCGGGCACGATCCCGTCGAACCACAGCATCCCGTCTTCGGTTGGCGGCGCCTTGGGATCGCGCATAATCTGCGTGACGAAAGCGGGTCCGGTCGGCACATCCACCACGATGTGCCTTCCCTGATGGAAGCTGGCTTCCTTGATGCCGATGCGCAGAACCACCAGTTCGCTGGCCTTAGGCGTGCGCTGCAAAGCGACCTTGCGCCAGGCCGGCTTGTCCGCCGTCACTTCCGTCACCTCGCCCGCGAAGACGGACGGTGTCAGCAGCAATCCGGTCAGCAGCAGGGCGAAAGCGCGCATCGGGTCCCCTCCCTCGACGATCAGGGTCCCATGATGCGCGGGCAAAAACACGCATGCAATGTAAAAGTGCAGTGACTATAACGCTCTTTGGTAGAAATGGGCGTAGTCATGTCAGGCAGATGGCCGACAGACCCCGTCCATAGTCCGGTTCCTGGCGCAGGCAGGCGCGGCGGTAACTGAAAAACAGATCCTCGCGCGCCAACGTGTCCAGACCAGTGGTTTCCACCTGTCCCAGGCCGGTGGCCTGCAACCGGCCCAGGACATAGCCGCCAATATTGAACATCCAGTGATCGGCCCGATCAGACGGGCGGAACAGCACGTCATGGCCGGGATCAGTGGCGACGAATCGTTCGCGGAATTCTGGCCCCACCTCATAACTGTCCCAGCCGATATGGGGGCCGATACCGGCCAGAATGCGGGGCCGGTCGGCACCCAGCGCGACCATGGCCGCCACCGTCGCCTCCAGCACGCCCGTCACCGCCCCCTTCCACCCGGCATGGGCCGCACCGATGACACGCGCGACCGGGTCCACGAACAGGACCGGCACGCAGTCCGCCGTCAGGATACCCAACGCGATGCCAGGCCGGTCGGTGACCAGCGCATCGGCCTTGGGTGCTGCACTATGCGGGAAAGGCTCGGTGACCGTGACCACATCCGGGCTGTGGACCTGATAAACGGTGGTCAGGGCGGAGGCAGGAACGCCCAGCAGTTCCATCGCGCGCGCCCGGTTGGCCCTAACATTGGCTGGATCATCGTTGGAGCCATAGCCGCAATTCATGGCGGCCAGAATACCTTTCGACACGCCGTCGGTGCGGGTGAAAAACCCGTGGCGCAGGCCGGGAACGGCGGTCAGATGGTCAAGCGTGATCATGCGCTGTCTCCGGTCGTTCGGGCAAAGCCGGCGGGCACGGGGGCCGCCGGATGTGTGATGGCAATGGCGCGGAACAGGCGGCCCATGCTGTCGGGCGCCGTCAGCCGGGTCAGTGCCGATTGGATATCGGCCTGCTGCGCCGGGGTGGCACGGGCCGACAGGGCTGTGGCGCGGGCTGCGATGCCCAGGGCATGCAGCAGGTATCCCTGTTCCACACTGTGGCCCACACCGGGATGCGCCTGCGCGCCGGCCTGACCTGCTGCCTGTGCCAGGGCCGTGAAATCGACATGGGCCGTCAGATCGGCGCTGCCGGGATCGTCCAGCACGGCGACCCGCCGATGGGCACGCAGAGCCTGCAACGTGTCGCCAATGGCGGGACCGTCATAGCCATAATCGATGATCAGGGCAGCCCCGGCCTGTACCGACAGCCGCCGCCCGATCTCCGCCGCCACGGCGATGCCCGTCGGGCAGGTCTCCGCGATGGCCCCCGGCGGGATATCCGCTTCCCGGTGCAGCGGCGTCAGCAGGGCACCGCCAGGGCTGGGGTCGAAGGTGAAGGCCAGCTGTCCTGCCGGGTTCAGCCCCACCTTGCGCTCGGCCCAGCCGGCGGGGGTGCGGATGAACTGCCGGATGGGCAGGGCGTCAAAGAACTCGTTCGCGACCAGCAGCATCGGCCCGTCGGGCACGCTATCCAGCCGATCATGCCAGGTGGGGGCAAAACCGGTAAGGGCCGCCGCCTGCCGCTGCCGCAGGGTGGGGCTGGTTTCCACCAGATGCAGGCGGATGGCCTGATGAAACCCCGGCACCCGTGTCGTGGCGCGCAGGGCATCTGCCATCAGGGTCCCGCGCCCCGGCCCCAGTTCCACCAGTTGCACGCGCTCCGGACAGCCCTGGTTGATCCAGCAATCGGCCAGCCACACCCCCACCATCTCCCCGAACATCTGGGAAATCTCGGGCGCGGTGGTGAAATCACCCTTCGCCCCCAGCGGGTCGCGGGTAATGTAATAACCATGCTGGGGATGGCCCAGCGCCTCGCCCATGAAGCTGGCGATGCTGATCGGCCCCGTCAGGGCGATGCGGCGGACCAGGAGATCATGCAGCGCGCCTGTCATTTCTGGGCAGGGGCGGGGGCCGGCACGGGCGTGCCAAATGGTGCGCGCAGCACCATCCACACCCCGATGATCAGCATGGGCATGGACAGCAATTGCCCCATGGTGGTGCCGAAGGCCAGGAAGCCCAGCTGTGCATCCGGCTGCCGGAAGAATTCCCCAACCAGACGGGCAATGGCATAGCCGATCAGGAACGCGCCCGACAGGGTGCCCGTCCGCGCGCGGATCGTGGGGTTACGGGCCAGCAAGAAGATGGCGATGAACAGCAGCACCCCCTCCAGCCCCGCTTGATAAAGCTGGCTGGGATGGCGGGGCAGGCCGGCGGGGTCGGTTGGGAAGATCATGGCCCAGGGCACATCCGTGGGCCGCCCCCACAATTCCGCATTCACGAAATTCGCCAGCCGGCCCAGCAGCAGCCCCACCGGTGCGGCACAGGCGACCAGGTCGCCCAGCGCGAAGGGCGAGAATCCACGTCGCCAGGAGAAGAGCAATATCGCCGCGATGACGCCCGTCAGCCCACCATGGAACGACATGCCGCCGTGCCAGACGCGCAGCGCCTCCAGCGGGTCGTTGATATAGGTGTCGAGATTATAGAACAGGATAGAGAACAGCCGTCCGCCAATCAGGATGCCGCCCGCCGCCCAGATAACAAAGTCGCCCAGATCATCCTCGGTCGGGCGTAGGCCGCTATTGCGGGCCAACCGGTTACAGTACCACAGCGCAAAGGCGATGCCGGCGGCATAGGCCAGCCCGTACCATTTGATGGAGATCGGACCCAGGGCCAGCGCCACAGGGTCCAGGTCGGGGAAGGGGATGGCCAAAATCATGCGATATCCCGTCACGTTCCATCCCCGGCGGGGAAGACGCGACCTATATAGAGGGTTGGGGATCATGACGGCAAGGCGCGGGGCGGACCCGTATCTAACGCCATGGACAGGGATAGGCCCTATCCCCATAATGCGGCGCTTTTTTGAAGGGGACCCGCCATGCAGGTGGAAAACAAGCTGTTCGATGATCTGGCCCGTGTCGCCA
Source organism: Niveispirillum cyanobacteriorum (assembly GCF_002868735.1). GTDB lineage: Bacteria > Pseudomonadota > Alphaproteobacteria > Azospirillales > Azospirillaceae > Niveispirillum > Niveispirillum cyanobacteriorum. Next base: position 211,466 of record NZ_CP025611.1, read on the forward strand.
GCGGGGCCATGGGTGCCATCTCCGGCATCCGGGGCGAGGTCGAAGGCCAGATTCGCCAGCAGTTCGAACGTATCCTGGCCCAGATGGACGTCGTCAGCCGTGAAGAGTTCGAGGCGGTGAAGGCCGTCGCCGCCGAGGCGCGGGCCCGTCAGGAGGCGCTGGAGGAAAAGCTGGCGGCTCTGGAAGCCAAGCTTTCCAAGGGTTCCGAGGGCTGACGCGATCCCGGCCATCGCCGGACATCAACTCGGTTTTGTTTCACGAAACGGCAAGGAACCGGAATCCGGTTGCGCCTGCGAAATGGCGCTGGCACCGTATTCCTGGTGGTTCCAACGCCGGCAGGGCCACAATATCTGGACACCCCGATATGTGGCCCGCCGCTTCGCCTGGGGGATGGCGCTGCGGCAGGGCATTTGGGAGTGAGGGGGACGGCATGACGGCCTTGAATATCGAGACCCAGGCATCGACGCATAATCCGCTGGACATGCTGGAAGAGATGGTTGTCGCCAATGAATGGCCCTTCGACCGCGTCTCCGAAGAGGAGATGGTGGTGGAGATTAATGGTCGCTGGTGCGAATACCGCCTGTTCTTCATGTGGCAGGCAGAGGTGAGCGCGATGCAGTTCTCCTGCCAGTACGACATGAAGGTGCCGCCGGGCCGCAAGAATGCCGTGGCCGAACTGCTGGCCGAGGTCAATCCCAAGATGTGGCTGGGCCATTTCGACGTCTGCCACGATCAGCACACGCCCATGTTCCGGCAGACGACGCTTCTGCGCGGCGCGCGCGGGGCCAGCTCCGAACAGCTCGAAGACCTGATGGACATTGCCCTGTCGGAATGCGAGCGTTTCTATCCGGCCTTCCAGTTTGTGATCTGGGGCGGCAAGACACCGGCTGAAGCCGTGTCCGCCGCCATCCTGGATACGGTGGGCGAGGCCTGATCAAACCGGACGGGGCCAACGCCGTCGGGGATGAACCCCGCGACCCCGCCGGAAATATGGGGGAAACACCGGATGAGTGCGAGTTTGCTGCTGGTCGGGTGCGGTAAGATGGGCGGGGCCATGCTGGCCGGCTGGAAAGCGGCCGGTGCCGCAGGGGCTGTGGTAGTGGTGGAGCCGTTTGGGGCACCCAAGGGCCTGCCCGCCGACGTGCTGGTCGTCAAGGAAGCCTCTGAAATCCCGGCTGATTTCACGCCCGATGCCATCATCCTGGCGGTCAAGCCGCAGATGATGGATCAGGCGCTGCCCAACTATGCCCGCTATGCCGGCACGGCGCTGTTCCTGTCCATCGCGGCGGGAAAGCCCATCGCCTATTTTGAAAAGCACCTGGGCGCCCATGCCGCCATCGTCCGCGCCATGCCGAATACGCCCGCCGCGGTGGGCCGTGGCATCAGTGCCGCCGTGCCCAATGCCAATTGCTCCGACGCGCAGAAGGCGCTGGCCCGCACCCTTTTGTCGGCAGTGGGGGAGGTGGCTTGGGTCGCGGACGAAAGTCTGCTGGATGCCGTGACGGCCCTGTCGGGCAGCGGCCCGGCCTATGTCTTCCTGCTGGTGGAAACCATGGCCAAGGCCGGTGTGGCCGCTGGCCTGCCTTCGGACCTGTCGATGCAACTCGCGCGCGCCACCGTGATGGGCTCGGGCGAACTGCTGCGCCAAAGCCACGAATCAGCCGAACAGCTTCGCCGCAACGTCACCAGCCCCAAGGGCACGACCGAAGCGGCCCTGAACGTGCTGATGGCTGAAGGGGCGGGCGGCATGCAGGACCTGCTGACCCGCGCCATCGCCGCCGGCACTGCCCGGTCGCGTGAGCTGGCTGGTTGAAAACACTGTTAGGAGTCGTGGTGGGATGGCCGGACCGTTAAGCCCCAGTGCGCAGAAGATACAGAACCTTCTGAACGATCTGGGCCATCCCATCCATGTCCTGGAATTCGCCGCCTCCACCCGCACCTCGGCAGAGGCGGCGGCGGCCATCGGCTGCGATGTAGCGCAGATCGCCAAATCCATCATGTTCCGCACCCGCGACACGGGCCGCCCCATCCTTGTCGTCACATCCGGTAGCAACCGGGTGAATGAGGCGACGGTGATCCGTCATCTGGCGTCGGCGCTGGGCGGTGAGAAGTTGGCCAAGGCCGATGCCGATTTCGTGCGGCAGAAGACGGGCTATCCCATCGGCGGCGTTCCGCCCCTGGGCCACAATGTCCCGCCCATCACCCTGTTCGACCGCGACCTTCTGAACTTCACCACCGTCTGGGCCGCCGCCGGTACCCCCAACACCGTCTTCCCCATCGCGCCGGATGCACTGGCCGGCATCGTGGGTGGGGTGGTGGCAGAGGTGGTTTGAGGACGGTGGCGGGCAGATTGCAGACTTCTCTGCCGCTTCCTGCTACAATGCGGACTATCAGCGCCAATTCCACGCCCGCACCCATTCGCAGCCATTGGCTTTCGATGGGGGAAAGCTGCGAGCGCTGAAACACACCCCTGTTTTGTGTTTCACATGGTTGCACAGGCCCGCTTCCGATCGGAGCGGGCCTGCAATTACTCCGAATTCAGGGGGCACCCCTCACTCAGCCGGGACCAGCCGGCGGGGCTGCACCAAGCGGTGGGTCTGGGTGCTGCGGGCTTTGTCGATGACGCCGGCAAGACGTTCGGCGGCACGCGCGAGGCGTTCCGGGGTGAAGGCGGCATAGCCCAAAACCACCGCGCCCGGATCACCGGCAATGCCGGGTCCGCGTCTGCAGGCCGAGATGGCGGGCAGGGCGATGCGGGCCTGGGCGGCTAGGGCCGACAGGGTGGCGTCGTCCACACCGACTGAGGGTGACACGCGCCCGACCAGATGCAGGCCGGAACTGGCCGCATCCACGGCGATGGCCCCGGACCAGTGACGCTCGGCAGCGAATAGCAGCGCCTGCTGACGTTCGGCATAAAGCCGGCGGGTGCGGCGCATGTGGCTGGCATAATGGCCTTCCACCAGGAAGTCGTGCACCGCCATCTGTTCGGGCAGCGGCACATGCATCCCCATGCGGGCGCGCAGATTCTGGGCGGCAGAAACCAGGGAAGATGGCACGACCAGCCAGCTCAGGCGCAGGGCCGGCACCAGCGTATTGTCGAGCGCGCCCAGATGCAGGACACGCTCATTCTCATCCAGCCCTTGCAAGGCCGGCAGTGGACGGCCCGTGTAGCGGTAGCCGCCGTCGCGGTCATCCTCCAGCAGCCAGGCCCCGCTGCGACGGGCCCAGGCCAGCACCGCCATGCGGCGGCGCAGCGGCATGGTCCCGCCCGTCGGGTACTGCCATCCTGGCGTAACCAAGGCCAGTCGCGCATCGGGCGCCAGCCGCGCACCGCGTTCCGGGTCGATGCCATCGGCATCCACCGGCACATGGGCGACATTGTAGCCGCGATGCGCAAAGGTCAGCGCCTGCAAGGGGCAGCCCGGCTCTTCCAGCCAGACGGTATCACCCGCCGTCAGCAGCAGGGTGGCGACGAATTCAAGGCCGGACCGGCGGTCAGGCAGGATGAGGATCTGTTCGGGATCGCACGCGATGCCCCGGCTGGTCTGCAAATGACCCGCCAGAACACGGCGCAGCGCGGTCCAGCCGCCGGACGTATCATTGCCCAGCAGCAAGCCGCCGGCATCGCGCCAGCGCTTGGCCAGAAGCCGGCGCCAGGTGTCGATATCGAACTGGTCATAGGCCGGTGTGCAGGGCTCGAACGGCAGAAGTTCTGCCCCGGCAGCGGGCACCGGCACGGCGGGCTTAGGCGCGGCGGCCTGTGGCACGCGGGCGGTGTTGTTGGGGGCCAGACGCACGGCGGGCGCCATGGCATCATCGGGCAGGGTGCGGCAGACAAAGGTGCCGGACCCGATCCGGGCTTCCAGATATCCTTCGGATGTCAGCCGGTCCACCGCCGCCACGACCGTATTGCGCGACACGCCCAGATCGGCGGCCAGCGTTCGGGTGGAGGGCAGTCTTTCTCCAGGGCGGATGGCGCCGTTCACGATGGCGCCGCGCAGACGGTCGAACAGGCGCTGCTGAAGCGGCGTGCCGTCGGAACCGTCGAACAGGGAAAGCAGGGGGCCTTGGCTGAGTTTCATGCGTGGCGACCTCGAAGCGCTCAACCGGGTGTCATTCCGGACCTCGGGCGGAACGGCATCCCGTATCGTTCCGTGATTGGCGGGCAGGAAGGTGGTTATGCCGGCGGACCGGGGCATTGATGGGGTCGCCCATGGATCCGCCGGCAAACCTTGGAGCGACCGGACACCGGGGAAGGTCGCTCCACCATCACCGGCGACGGGGCTTGCCGGTGATGATTGGGATATTTGAGGGGCTTAGCTGACGATCTCGCCGGTGGCGGCGTTGACCTTCAGCGTGGCAAAGCGGATGCCATCAGCAGACTTCAGTTCCACCAGGAAGACGCCATCCTTTTCCCGCACGTCGCCGACGCGACCGAAGCGGTAATTGTTGCTCTTCATCCAGGTCTTGGCGATGTCGCGTGCCTCAGAGCTGGTCACGGGCTCCGTGCGGGTAACGGCGGCCGCAGGCTCCTTTGCCGCGACCTGTGCGCTGTCGCTGGCATGGGCGGCGGTAACGCCAAGGGCCGCGACAAAGGCGAGGGCGATCAGGGTGCGCATTGGTGCTTTCCTCTTCATCTCTGACTTCCGGTTGCCGGTTGTTTCCGGCGACAGGCACATCTGAACACCCACGCTTTGCCGTTGCATGACGAGGAAAGGGGCTTTGTGAAACACTCTGTTTCCAAAGGCCCAGGACGTTACATTGTGGTAACAACATGGCCGTCGGCAGCCTGTCTGCCCTTCGATTATGATGACGACATGACCGAGAGCAGCACCCACCTCCTGGTCGTCGATGACGACCGTGAAATCCGCGATCTGCTGACGCGCTATCTGACGCGCCATGGCTACCGTGTGACGGCGGCCAAGGACGGGCAGGAAATGCGCCGCTATCTGGCTGATCGCAATATCGACCTGATCGTCCTGGATCTGATGATGCCGGGCGAGGATGGTCTGTCGCTTTGCCGGGCCGTCCGCGCCGATGGCGGTCCGCCCGTCGTCATGCTGTCGGCCATGGGGGAGGATGCGGACCGCATCCTGGGCCTGGAGATCGGGGCCGACGATTACCTGCCCAAGCCGTTCAACCCGCGTGAACTGGTGGCCCGTATCAAGGCCGTGCTGCGTCGGGCCGCGGCCCCGTCGGGTGCCGCACAGGTGACGGCAGGCGCCATCAATTTCGCGGGCTTCACCCTGGATCAGGCGCAGCGCCGCCTGACCGACGCCAAGGGGGAGGAGGTCACGTTGACCGCCGGTGAGTATGAGCTGCTGGTGGCGCTGGCCACCCGCCCCCGCCGGGTTCTGTCGCGCGATGACCTGCTGGAGATCACGCGGGGCCGGTCGGCCGGTCCCTTCGACCGGTCCATCGATGTGCAGATCAGCCGTCTGCGCCGCAAGATCGAGATCGACCCCGCCGAACCGACGATCATCAAGACGGTGCGGTCGGGCGGCTATATCTTCTCACCCGAGGTGCCGGCATCATGAGGGCGCTCACCGACCGCATGTCTTATTCGATCTTCGCCGTGCTGGTCGGTGGCATCCTGTTGTCCCAGGCCATCGCGCTGGGCCTGTACCGGTCCGACCGGGCGGAGGCCGTGGCCGATGCCGAGGGCGGGCAGCTTGCCAATTGTCTGGCCGGATTCGCGCAGGTGATTGAGGAGCAGCCGACCGAGGTGCGCCTGTCCGTCCTGCGCGGCCTGAAAGAACGCGAACTGACCGTGCGGACGAGTGCCGGCCATACCGTTCTGCTGGACGTTTACGAGAAACAGCCCAAGACGCCGGGTAAGCCGGAAATGTCGCCGGCCGTCTCCATCCCGCCCTTCGGCCTGCCCGTGCCGCCCCCGCCGCAGCCCAATGTGATCGAGGTGTCGCGGCAGTTGAAGGACGGAACCTGGATGCGGTTCCATGCGCCCGTGACAGCGACCGATGCCCTGCGCGAACCGGGCTTCATCGCGTCCCTGGGCGGGTCGGCGGCGGTCGCCATCCTGCTGTCAGCCTGGGTTCTGGGTTTCACGACCCGGCCTCTGCGCCGGTTCGCGGCGGCAGCCAACCGGCTGGGCATCGACATGAACGCCCCCTCGCTGGATGAGGCCGGCCCGCGTGAGGTGCGGCTGGCCGCATCGGCCTTCAACAAGATGCAGCGCCGCCTGCGCGCCTTCGTGGAGGATCGTACCCGCATGCTGGCCGCAGTCAGCCACGATCTGCGCACGCCATTGACCCGCCTGCGCCTGCGCGCCGAATTCATCGATGACGATGTTGTGCGCGACAAGATGCTGGAGGACCTCTCGGAGATGGAGGCCATGATCGGCTCGACCCTGGCTTTTGCCCGCGACGAGGCCGCCAAGGAAGCTATCGAGCCGTTGGAACTGAACGCACTGCTGGCCCGGCTGGGTGAGGATATGCGCGACGCCGGCAAGCCGGTGGGCGTAGCGCCGGCCCCCTTCTCCATCCCTATCGTGGGCCGTCGCATGGCGCTGCGCCGCGCGCTGGGCAACCTCATGGAAAACGCCGTCAAATATGGACAGACGGCACAGGTCGCCCTGGCTGTGACGGGGGAGAATGTTACCATCACCATTGATGATGAAGGTCCTGGCATCCCCGAAATTGAGTTCGAGAACGTGTTCCGGCCGTTCTTCCGACTGGAGGCGTCGCGATCCCGTGACACGGGCGGCACAGGTCTGGGCCTGTCGGTCGCCAATGACATCATCCGGGCGCATGGCGGCGAAATCCGTCTGTCGAATCGGCCCGAAGGCGGGTTGCGGGTAATCGTGGTCCTGCCGGTAGAGCCTGGAGCTACATGAAGTCAAAGGGGCGGGCGCTCTAGCCCGCCCCTTACCGACGTCAGAACGTGTAGGACAGGCCCAGACCACCCATGAACTGGTCCCGGCTGCCATTATCCTTCACGAACGGGCTGTCTGCTGCGTCGCCCAGCAGGCGGGAATAGCCGGCGAAGCCCGTAACCGACCAGTTTTCATCCAGCGGATGGATCATGATGGCCGTCAGTCCGGCATTCTTGAACCCGGCATCGGCCTTGTACCCCGTGCGCGACCCCGGCAGGACAAGCTGCGTCGGCCCGGTGGGCGCCAGGCGGTCCACGGTCGTGCTGAAATAGGAGTTCATGTAATCGTCGCTGGCCCAGGTCAGCGACGGGCCGATCATCAGCATGGTGCGTCCGAACGGGTTGAGCATCCAGGTGGCCGACAGCGTCGCCTCAGTACCCTTGTGCCCGTCACCCAGAAGATCGGTGCCGACATCGACCGAAAGCATCAGCTGATCAACCGTGTATTCCGCGAAGATATGACCTACCGCTGTGTCGCCGACATTGCGGTAACCCCGCAGGGCCACGTCCTTCTTCGACTTGCGCCCGCCATCGAACGCGACCGAAGCACCCAGCGTCAGGTTATCGGTGCTGATCAGATTGGCACCCAGCCCCTGACGGGACAGGAAGAACCGGTCATAGGTGATCTCGATATCAGGAACAGGCCGGACCTTATAGCTGTCGGAACCTTCATATTCCGGCATCACGAAACCGAACGTGCCCAACCGCACGTACCAGCCATCATCATCGGACGCGGGCCGCTGGGCCAGGGCGCCCGAAGCACAGGTGAGCGAAAGCAGGGCGGACATGGCTGCCACCATGCGCAACCGCCCGGTCGAACGGGTGTTCATTGTTTTCTCTCCGATCCATGAAGCGGCACCGGCCCGTTGCCCCAGCCATCGCCGCGCCGGCACTGTGACAAAGCGCGCAAGCGGCAGATGTGACGGGCATCACCGAAATGAACAACGCTCAAAATATTCATCTTTGCTCTTTCGGTGATGTTTCCCCGGTTCCCAGCAGAGAGTTAAGCCGATAAACTGCCCGTCAATGTCGCTTGCGACTTTTCGTGTGACCAGGGCGGCCGAAGAAGCCTCTCAGCGACAAGGACGCTGCCGCCTGCCGGAGTTCAGGGACCATGCCCATCATCAACCGTATCGCCGATTTCCACGCCGACATGACCGCGTGGCGCCACCATATCCATGAGAATCCCGAAACCGCGTTCGAGGAGTTCAAAACTTCCGATTTCGTGGCGGAGAAGTTGACGACCTTCGGGATCGAGGTGCATCGCGGTATTGCGGGTACGGGTCTGGTCGGTGTGCTGCATGGTAAGGACGGCCCGAATGGCAAATCCATCGGTCTGCGCGCCGACATGGACGCGCTGAACATGGATGAGGGCAACACCTTTGCCCATGCCAGCAAGATCCCCGGAAAGATGCATGGCTGCGGCCATGACGGCCACACGACCATGCTGCTTGGGGCTGCCCGGTATCTGTCGGAGACGCGCAATTTCAGCGGTACCGTCAATTTCATCTTCCAGCCCGCTGAAGAGGGCGCCGGTGGTGGCCGCCGCATGGTGGAGGAGGGGCTGTTCGACCGATTCCCCTGCGACATGATCTTCGGCATGCATAATTGGCCGGACCTGCCGCCTGGCGAGATGGTGGTGAAGGCCGGCCCGATTATGGCCGGCGCCGATCAGTTCGAAATCCGCGTGGCCGGCAAGGGCGGTCACGCCGCCCTCCCGCACCATGCCATCGACCCGGTGGTTATCGCTGCCCATATCGTGACGGCCACGCAGACCATCGTCAGCCGCAATGTCAGCCCCATTGAAAGCGGTGTCATCTCTATCACCCAGATCCATGCGGGCAGCGCCTATAATGTCATCCCGCAGGAAGTGATCATGCGCGGCACCGTCCGCGCACTGAGCCATGAGGTGCGCGACCAGCTGGAAAACGGTCTGCGCCGCATCGTGGAAACGCTGCCGGTGGCTTTTGGGTCCAGCGCCACGCTGACCTATCGCCGTGGCTATCCGCCCACGGTCAATCATGAGGGCGCGCCCACCAATCTGGCGGCCCGCGTCGCGGCTGAACTGGTCGGCGCCGACAAGGTTTATGACAATGTCGGCCCCAGCATGGGGGCGGAGGATTTCGCCTTTATGCTGCAGGAGCGTCCGGGCTGTTACGTCTGGATGGGCCAGGGTGGGGCGGCGCTTGGCTGCCTGCTGCACAACCCGGCCTATGATTTCAATGATGAGATCCTGCCGCTGGGCACCAGCTACTGGGCAAAGCTGGTGGAAACGGCGCTGCCGGTGGCGGCGTGAGGCCATGATGCGGTGGATCGACGGGAAGGCCAGGGCGGCGCTGACCGTTCTGGCTGTGGCGATGCCGCTGGCCCTTGCCGGGTGCGGCGGCGGGGCCGGGGCGTGGCTGGCAGGCGAAACGGCGGGTGCGGTATCCGGCATGTCTGGCGATGCACCGCCGCCCCTGGCCGCGCGTGCCATGTGGCGGGCAGAAAACGCCCGTGCGCAGTCGCAATCCTTCCTGGCGGCCCGCAATGATGCGGAATGGACGGCCCTATGGGATCTGGCAGGCCGGTCGCCGCCCGGTCGCCTGCCGCCGGATCAGATGGCGCTGGGCGTGTTCTTGGGCACGCGCACGACCACCGGCTATTCCGTCGATATCCTGCGTCTGCGCCCCGAACGGCGCGACGGGCAGCGTGACCGGCTGGTGGTGGAGTATCGGGAGGTAACACCACCCGATGGCCTGATCACGGCGCAGGTCCTGACCAGCCCCTATGCCATCATCCTGGTCGACCGCAGCGACGCGGCGGTGCGGTACAACCGGATGCCGTAAAGCTGTCCTGGCATCACCACTTATTCCCCAGCACCGTCCATCACCACCCGGTTACGCCCACTACGCTTGGCCTGATACAGGGCCGTATCAGCGCGGCGCAGCAAGGCGTCGCCCGATTCGGGCTTACCTTCGGCATCCAGTGTCCAATCGGCCAGGGCGACGCCAATGGAGATGGTGACGTCGATCTTGCCCACCGGTGCCGACACCGCAAACGGCTCCTCCGCGATGCGGCGGCGCAGACGTTCGGCGACAGCAGCGGCCTGATTGCCGTCCGTGTCGGGCATGATCACCACGAATTCCTCACCCCCCAGGCGGGCGACAAGGTCGAAATTGCGCAGGTTGCGGCTGGCGCGCTGCGCTACCTCCTTCAACACCTCGTCGCCCACCCCGTGGCCCCAGGTGTCATTGACCACCTTGAAATGGTCGATATCGAACAGCAGAGCTGACACCGGTTTGTTATTGCCGCCCGACCGGTCCAGCAAGCGGGGTAGGTGGGCCGACAGGTAACGGCGGTTGAACAGCCCCGTCAGACTGTCAGTCAGCGCCATGGACAGGCTGGCCTCATAATTGGCCCGCAGCTTGTCCTGATAACGCTTACGCCGCACCTGGGTGCGGGTACGGGCCAGCAGTTCGTTCCGGTCGATGGGCTTGATCAGATAATCATTGGCACCCAGTTCCAGGCCCTTGGCGATCCGGTCCATGTCCGTCTCGTCCGCAAGCAGCAGGATGGGGATCTGGCGCGTCTTCTCGTGGCTGCGCAGTTGCGAGCAGAGGCGAAGGCCATCCTCCCGCATCAGCGTCAGGGAGATGACGATCAGCTCAAACTCCTCCGCCAGGGCCAGTTCCAGGCCGCCAGCGCAGGTGTCGGTGTCGGTCACCACGTCGCGGTCGCGGGCCACAGTCTCCACGATCTTGTCCAGATCAATGGCGCTATCTTCAACCACCAACACCCTGGCGGCCTCCGCCGTCTGCGTATGCACCGAATCGGTGGCGACCAACATGCCCAACTGACCCGACGTGCTTTCGCGAAGGCGCCATTCGTCGGTCATCATCTTCAGACGGACCAGGGAACGGACGCGGGCGAAGAGGGCCACGTCGTTGACGGGCTTGGTCAGGAAGTCATCGGCCCCCGCCTCCAGCCCGCGCACGCGGTCGGATGCGTCGGACAGGGCGGTCACCATGACGACGGGAATGTGCATAATGGCCGGGTCGGCGCGGATTTTCTCGCACACCTCGAACCCGTCCATGCCAGGCATCATCACGTCCAGCAGCACGATGTCGGGGTGCTGGGCATGAATACGCTCCAGGGCTTCCGGCCCTGAATTGGCGGTGACGACGTCGAAATATTCCCTGGTCAGCTTGGCTGCCAGTAGCTTCACATTGGGTAGAACGTCATCAACGACAAGGACCCGAGCCGACATGGTTCACACACCCACCGGCCTGGTCTTCCAAGCCGTCAAAGGAAACGTTGCACCGTCTGGAGAAACTTCGCGACGGAGATTGGCTTGGCGATGTAATCCTCGCAACCACCTTCGCGGATTTTCTCCTCATCCCCCTTCATGGCGAAGGCGGTGACGGCGACCACTGGGATCGCCTTCAGATCATCATCTTCCTTCAACCACTTGGTAACCTCAAGCCCGGATACCTCGGGAAGCTGTATATCCATGAGGATAAGGTCGGGGCGATGCAGCCGCGCCATGCGCAGCGCCTCCATCCCATCCTTGGTCTGCAATGTCGCATAGCCGTGCGCTTCCAGCAGATCGTGGAAGAGCTTCATATTCAGCTCATTATCCTCCACGATCAGCACGCGCCGGGGACGCGGTGCGGTCGCGTCTTCACCCTGGACATTGTCAACACTCATCGGCACGGCTCCGCCTTCCTTACGCTCACAGGGCATGATGCCATTAGACTGCGACAGTTCTTAACCATTCGTTACCATCTGACATCATCCACCATGCCAGCAGACCCGCCAACCCCCGTTTCCAGCCAGAGACCGGATGCCCTGTGCCGCGATTGCGGGCAGGCGCAGATGGCGGCCCGCCGCTGTGATGCCTGCGGGTCGGTGCGGGTGGTGAAGCATGCGGAACTGCATAGCCTTTCCATTGCCCATATCGATTGCGACGCCTTCTATGCCAGCGTGGAAAAGCGGGACCGACCGGAACTGGCCGATGAGCCGGTGATCGTCGGGGGCGGGCATCGCGGGGTCGTGTCCGCCTGCTGCTATATCGCGCGGCTTTATGGCGTGCGCTCCGCCATGCCGATGTTCAAGGCCTTACAGCTTTGCCCGCAGGCGACCGTCATCAAGCCCGACATGCGCAAATATGTAACGGTCGGGCGTGATGTGCGGGTCCTGATGCAGGAGACGACGCCGCTGGTGGAGGCCATCTCCATCGATGAGGCATTTTTGGACCTTACGGGTACCGAGTTGCTGCATGGCGGCAGCCCGGCGCGCACCCTGGTCCGGCTGGTGCGGCGGATTGAGACGGAGATCGGGGTGACCGCCTCCATCGGCCTGTCCTACAACAAGTTCCTGGCCAAGCTGGCCAGCGACCTGGATAAGCCGCGCGGATTCGCCATCATCGGCAAGGCAGAGACCCTGTCCTTTCTGGCCCCCCGACCCGTGGGCATGATCTGGGGCGTGGGCAAAGCGCTGGCCACCAAGATGGAGGGGGAGGGTATCCGCACCATCGGCCAGATTCGCGAAATGGAGATGAAGGAACTGGTGCGCCGTTATGGCTCCATGGGCATGCGGCTCTACCATTTCTCCCGCGGGCAGGATGATCGCCGCGTCACCCCGCACAGCCCGATGAAAAGCATCTCCTCTGAAACCACCTTCAACACCGATCTGTCGGCGCTGGAGGACTTGGAGCGGGAGTTATGGCCGCTGGCGGAGAAGGTGTCGAAACGGATGAAGGCCGGGGAGCATGCTGGCCTGACGGTCACGCTGAAGCTGAAGACACCGGATTTCAAGCTGATCACCCGTAACCAGCGTCTGACATCCCCAACGCAACTGGCCGACCGCATCTTCCGCACGGGACGTGACCTGCTGCGGGCTGAATGCGATGGGCGGCGGTTCCGGTTGTTGGGAATCGGTTGCCATGACCTCACCGACCCGCGTGATGCCGACCCGCCGGATCTGGCCGATCCCGGACAGCTTCAACGGGCCAAGGTGGAACGCGCCATTGATACCGTGCGGGCCAAGCTGGGCGGTCGGGCGATCTCCAAGGGGCGCGGATTGCCCGCAGCCGGCGGAAAGGCTGGGCGGGAGCCGGTTGAAGGGACCTGACTACTTGCCGAAGGTGAAGCGTACGCCGGCCAGCGCTGACCAGGTCTGGGCCGTGCCGTGCGTTGCAAAATCATCGGTGGCGGTAAAGCTGGGCTCCCCACCACGCACGTAGCGGCCATCGGCAAAGAAGGAGAAGCTGCCGCTGACCGGCACCGACAGGCCGACCACGCCCTGATAGGCAAAGCTATCGGCGCGGGCGTCGGAATAGCCCATGGCCAGCCGTTCGGCCTCCGTCCGGGTCCAGCCCATGCCGATCCCGACATAGGGTGTCAGCCAGTCAGTGACCTTCATATTGACGCGAGCATTGGCCATGGTGCCCGGCGATCCGATAGCGCCATCGACGCTGGGCGCCGTCAGCAAAGCCGAATCGCGGTCGCGATAGGCATATTCCAGTTCCAGCCGGAAGCTTTCCATCGGATGCCAGTCAGTGCCGGCGGTCAGGCCCGGATTGGCGTTACCCAATCCATAGGTAGTGGCGTTACCCGCCGCACCACCAACATAGCGCCCAGACAATCCCTGAAGATACGCGCTGGGCAGTTCGGAATCGGCCGCGCCCGCATCCTGCGCCAGGGCAGGGGCGGTGACGAGGCCGAAACAAACGGCGAAAAGGGCGGTCTTCAGCGACTTCATGACATCAACTCCGGACCCTTCACTAATAGCCGAGGTCGCATTTGCTGTCATGTCAGGATCAGGGTTAATGCGTCTGTGATTTCTGATCCTCTGCCATGTGTGTCAGTCCCGACACGGAATTTTATTCCCAGTTGGTCACGCGAAGACTTGAACTTGATTCAATCACCCCCCCGCCCTTGTTCCGCGATCACCCAAGCGGGAAGGACCCGGAGGCGCGCCGCTGGCCGTCATCCGCATGCGCAGGTGCAGACTGCCGGTCCCGAAATCCAGGGCGAATCCATCGCTCAGCCCCAGGACGTCCATACCCAGGATAAAGGCCGGTTCATCTTCCAATCCCAGGGCCGTGTAGGCATGGGCATCGACCAGCGTCGCCGGCAGTCCAGAGACGCTGACCGGGCCGATCTTGACGCGCGGCAGCAGGAAGACTTCGCCAATCCGCGTCTCCCCCGCCAGATTGATGACTTCGATATTGCCGACAAGGCTGGCCGGTTTACCGCGTTCCTGCAGGGCCCGCAGCAATACCGGGTTGAACATCGACCGTTCTGCCCCTGTATCGACAAGGCCGTTGACGATCATGCCGCCGATTTCGATGGGCACGATGACCAGCCCGGTTGGATGCACACGGCCCTTTACCGAGTCATAACCGGTGGGGGAGTAGCGGCGGGATTGTTCGATCTTGATCTCGTCCCGGCGGAAGCTGACCGACAGGCGTTTACCCTGGAGGCTGTTGGTGCCCAGCACGCCACCAGCCCCCGACAGATCGCCAAAGGACAGGACGGGGGTCACCATATCCTCTGCCACGAACCGGCCCATGTCGATGCGGCCGACCTTCATGGTCGGCATGATCATGGGACCCAGTACGTCATGCACGCGCATCATATTGCCGGTGACCGTGACGTCGGCCCCCATGGCCATGCCCGGCACGGTGGGTACAGGCGGCGGAATGAAACCCAGGGCGCGGGCGATATCCATGCCGATCATGGTGCCTGAACAGCCGGTATCGACCAGAAAGCGGACGGGGCCATAGCCATCGACCACCACCGGGGCCAGCACGCGGCCCGCGCGGTCGGGCCGGGTCGGGATGGCATATACAGGACCGGGCGGTGGCGGGGGCGGTGTCATTTCCGCCAGTGCGGGGCTGACGCCAGCCAGAAGGAGAGCCAGGGTCTTCGCTATGGCCAGACGTCTGCCGGACAGATATCGCTTCATGACCACCCCCCTTTGCCAGGCATCTTCCCATATGGATCGGAATGCCGATGACAGCTTAATCCAGAATGAAGCCAGTAAAGCCATTAATCATGGCATGGCTTGACCCGTGAAGGTCCGCTTTATCGGGGGTGTGCAGGGCCAGCATTGGTGAACATATTTGCGCGGGTGCAATAAAGAAAAGGCCGAACCCAGAGGGTCCGGCCTTCGCTTCAATCGAACAGGATATTGTTCGTATACTTAATACTTTGTTAATTCGCCTTGGCGGCGGGTGCCGCCTGCGGTGCCGTCAACGGCTCCTTGCCCTTCTCTTTCAGCACTTTCAGAATGCCGGCAGAGGCGCTATCGGCTTGGGCCTTCTCGGCGTCCGTCGCCTCGTGCGAGAAGACGTTCAGCACGCGGATCGCCTGCTCCTGTCCGGCTTGTTTCGGAAGCTCAATGAGCTGCATGACAATGGCGACATGGATCTTATTGCCATTGCTGTCACACGATACGGACCCGGAACGAAGCTGATAGGCTGGCACTTTCTCAATCGCGCCCATGGACGGCGTGTAGGTGCCCTCACAGCTCTTCTTCAGCTGTTCCATATAGGTGTCGCCGACCTTGGCGAAATCGCCGGCGGCTTCACCCATGGGGAAGCTGCGGACAGCGCCTAGCACCTTGTCACCGATTTGCCAGGCATAGTCGCCCGGCCGCTGCTGCGGCGGGATTTTGTCAATCGGGATAGCGCGGGCGCTGGACAAGCCGGCATCGACCAGCAGCTTGGCCAGGGTGGGGGCAATGGCCGGTTCCGTCGGGGCCGGCAGCTTCAGCGTGCCGTCCTTGCCGCCCTTTACGCAGGCGGTCAGGTCGTTCATGGCCTTTGTGGTGCCCTTCAGCTGGAAGGAGGCGGTATCGCCCGGCACCTCAATGGTCAGAACCGAACCCGTGGTCAGGCCCTTCAACAGCTCAGCATCATCACCCAGGCCAATGGCCAGGGCGTTGGGCTGGCTAACAACGGCGGCAACTTCGCGGTTGATCTTGCCGTCGATGGACATCTTGATGGGTGCGCGCTGCCCCGTGGGCATCTGGGCGCCGGGGATGCCCAGCACCATCTGCGTCCGGTCGGCAGGATTGCGCAGCAGGATCAGGTGCAGATTATTGTCATACTCGACCGAGGCGCCGCACATCTTGAAGCTGCCATCGGAGAACACCTGCGGCCCGACCTGCCATTCACCCTTCGGCACACCGGGCTTGGCCGGTTTCGGCGGGGCTACGGCCGCGGGCCGGGCGGTGGGGGCGCCCTGCGCTGCGGCACCGACGGTGCCGGCGGCAGGACCCTGCCCGGCGGGACGGGCCTGCGGCTGTTGCTGGGGTGGCTGGCCGATGGTTCCGGCGGCGGGACCACCGATGGTGCCCGCGGCGGGGCCACCCTGCGGTTGCTGCGGCTGCACTGCACCGGGCAGGATCAGGCCACTGCCGGCAGCGGGCTGCTGCTGGCTGTTTGATTGGGCGGCGGCGCCACCGGTGACGCACAGCGCAGCGGCGCCGGCAAGCAACAGGTGACGCAGGACGTGCGGCGCGGAAAACGACATGCTGGGAACCACGGGTAACAACCCCTCTGCACATTGGGCGGAGGGACCCTAGGCCGGTTGCAGCGCCAAGGCAAGGGGGCATATGAAGCGGCAAAGTACCAGCAATCGCGCGGCTGACCATCGTTTGAACGGCGCTCAGCTCCTGTGCGTCACGCCCGCCAAAAAAATTTCACCATCCAGGTGGGGTGGGGGGCAGGTGGCGACGTCATCTAAACATAACCTGAAGGGGTATTTTTACACTCGCTCCCCTTCGGGCCCCTGTCGTATGTATTGAGGCGTCGGTCAGGGTGGCATCGGGGCGATGCGGCCTGTGACGGCGGGGCGAAGGAACGGGCATGCAGTACGAGGAGACGCGCCTGCGACATGCCGGGATCGGGGTGCCGGAATGGGCACGGTCCGACGATCCGCGCATATTGGCGCGCCGTTATGCCGATATGATGTTCAACGACCATGCCTTCATCCGCATGGCCTATCGCAATTTCCATCGCATCGGTCCGGACATGTACCGGTCCAGTCAGCCGACGCCGGGGCAGATGGATGTTCTGGGCCGCATGGGCATCCGCACCATTCTCAATCTGCGGGGCCGCCGGCCCACCTGTGGCTCCTATTTCTTTGAGGTGCGGGCCGCCGCCCGGCTTGGCATTGACCTGATTGATTTTCCCGTGCGGTCGCGCGATGTGCCGCGCAAGGAAGACCTGTTCGCGGCCCGTGACCTGTTCGCGCGGCTTGACGGTCCGACCGTCATGCATTGCAAGGCCGGCGCGGACCGTGTCGGCCTGATGAGCGTGCTGTACCAGTTCGTGCATCTAGGCCTGCCGCTGGAACAGGCGATGTGCCAGCTTTCATGGAAATACGGCCATCTGCGCCAGTCCAAGACGGGCATCTTGGATCATTTCTTTGAATGCTTCCTGGCGACTGGCGGGCGCAGCGTCGATGAATTCTATGCCTGGGTCGAAAATGGCTATGACCCGGCGGCCATGAAAGCGTGCTTTCTGTCCCGCCGCTGGGCCAATGTCATCACGGACAGGCTGCTGCGCCGGGAGTGAGGCAGCAGCCCCTATGCCAGACGGTCAATCTGCCGCGCCGTCAGGTTGCCGGGCACGATGACCAGTGGAATATCCAGCGACCCGGCCAGTTCCCCCGCCAGCCAGGAAATCAGCTTGCCCTTGCGCGCCGTGGCGGGGGCGGCACCCACGACCAGGGCGTGGATATCGCCATCCTCTCTGATCGCTTCCAGGATTTCCGATCCGATGCCACCACGGCGGAAATGCAGTTCCGCGATAAGGCCCGTCAGGGCCCAGACCTCTCCGGCAAGATCCTGAAGCAGGCTTTCCGCTTCTTCTCGCTGCTCCGCCTCCATGGTTTCTGCCACGCGCATCCATCCGTGGCAATCGACAGGCTCGCAGACATGCAGCAGGGCCAGAAGCCCGCCGGTATTGCGGGCCCGCAGGGCGGCAAAACGCAAGGCGGCCCGGCTTTGCGGGCTGCCATCGACACAAACAAGAAACTTGAACCGTTCCGCCGGCGCCGTCTGTTCGGACGGGAGGCCGGGAGATTGAACAGGCTGATCTTCCCGGCGGGGCCAAAGGCTGCCGGACATGGACATGAACATGATCGATCTCCTGTCAGGCAAGGCAGGCGATACGAAGCAAAAGGCTGGAATCAGCCCCGGCCAGACACGTAATCCCGAAGGCTTTCCACCTCATGGGTATATTCCGCCAAGCGGAACTTCACCACGTCACCGATGGAAATGACGCCGACCAGGATGCCGTTCTCCACCACGGGCATGTGGCGGAAACGCCCTTCCGTCATCCGGCTCATGACTGTCGCCACCGTGTCGGTCGGTGTGCAGGACACGACCTTGGCTGTCATCAGCGAGGAGACGGGCTTGTCCATGACACTGGCGCCATGCAGGGCCAGTCCCCGCACAATGTCGCGTTCAGACAAGATCCCTGCAATACCGCCCGCATCATTCAGCACCAGGATGGCGCCGATGCGGTTGCCATGCAGGATATGCGCGACGGTCGATACGCTTTCGTCCGGGCGCGTCGTGATGATGGTGGCGCCCTTGTTCTTCAGGATGGCAGACACATGCATAAGCGGTCCTCCCCTTCCTCTTTCGGGGTGTTAACCCCGTGCAAATCAGGGAACGCGATGTTGCGCCGCACGCGCAAGCCTTATTCCATCAACCTGTCCAACCGGGCCAACAGCAGTCGCCGATCGGGTTGGTTGATCCCTATCCGGTCGGCGATATCCAGGGCGTGGCGCAACTGCTCTGCCGCGCCCATCCGGTCGCCCAGCCGTTCCAGCATGGACGCTTTTGTCGCGGCGAACAGGGGATAGCGGGCGATCAGCCCGTCGCCCTCCAGCGGGGCCAGGGCCGCCAGCCCGGCCAACGGCCCGTCGCGCTCTCCCACCGCCACGGCCCGGTTCAGCAGGGTGACGGGACCCGGTGCTAACCGGGACAGCCGATCATAGAGTATGACAATATGCGCCCAGTCGGTGGCTTCCCAGGTTGGTGCCATGGCATGGGCGGCGGCAATGGCGGCTTCCAGATGCCAGCGTGTTTCGACCGGTCCCGCCATGCTGGCTTTCAAATGGCGGAAACCGGCGGCGATTAGTCCTTTGTGCCACACATCCCGATCCTGGTCGGCCAGCAGTACCGGCAACCCGTCTGGGCCCTGCCGCGCGGGCAGGCGCGCTGCCGTCAGACAGGTCAGGGCCGCCATGGCTTCTGTCTCCGGTCGGCCTGTCACTGGATGGTCGGCCAGTTGCCGGGCCAGGTGCAGGGCCTCTGATACCAGATCGGCACGGATCAGGTCCTCGCCGTCGCTGCTGCCCACCCCTTCATTGAACAGCAGATAGAGTGTGCCCAGCACAGCCTCCAGACGCTCGGGCAGCTCACTGCCCGCCGGGATAGCAAAGGGCACCTGGGCGTCGGCCAGCCGCGCCTTTGCCCGGGTGATCCGCTGCGCCACGGTTGCTTCCGACAGAAGAAAGGCCCGCGCAATCTGTTCCGTGCCCAAGCCGCAGACAGCTTTCAAGGTCAGCGCCACCCGTGCCTCCACCGCCAGCACCGGGTGACAGCAGGCGAACATCAGACCCAGTTTCTCATTCGACAGTTCGGCGGCAAAGCGCGGATTTTGGCCGTCTGCGATGTGATCGGGCAGGCTGTCGGCGAGGTCTTCCGGCGTGACGGGTGCCGTGAAGCGGCGGCGGCGCAAACCGTCCACCGCTTCATTGCGCGCCACCCGCCATAGCCAGCCGCTTGGATTGTCGGGAATCCCGGACCGGGGCCAGACATGCAGGGCCTTGGTCAGGGCTGACTGCACAATCTCTTCCGCGTCGTCGAGGTGACCGGGTCCCAACAGCCGGACCAGCCGGGCGGTCAGGTGTCCGGCCTCCGTACGGAACAGACCCGCAATCAGCGGCCCCGCATCCTCAGCCATCGATAATGTCGACCTGCCGGATTTCGACCACACCATATTTCACATGCGGGCACTCGGCGGCCACCGTCTCGGCATCGGCATAGTCCGCCGCTTCAATGATAAAGAAGCCGCCGATCACTTCCTTGGCTTCGGCATAAGGACCATCGGTGGCCACGAGGCTGCCTGACCGGGCTGTAAGGTGGCGCCCACCCTCATCGCGCAGCTTCTCCCCGCCCGCCATCCGGCCTTCCATGCCCAGTTTCTGTGCCCAGGCGCTGTACTCCTGAATGATCGCCTGCATATCGTCGGGTGACAGGCTGGCAAAGGTGGCGGGGTTTTCACGCAGAATCAGGATGAACTTGGCCATAGAAATCTCCCTCTTGAATCAGGCGCGGCGCCAATCGCCATGCCTGATCCTCCTGACGGTTGAGCTTTTCGCGTTTCGACAGGATTGTCGAAAATTTTTTGGCACCCCAGTATGGAACTGCTGGTGAGGTCCGGTATCCGGGGATGGTTATGAAGCTTGAAGATCGTATGGCCGTGAAGCTGCTGGCACTGGCGTCTGTGCAGCTTGGCAAGGCCGTGAATGAAACCCTGTGCACGGAACCCGATCGCCGGCTGGTCAAGGGATTGCTGTCGGATGTGAAGGAACTGCTGTCGGAATTCGAACAGCAGTATTTTCAGGATATGCAGGGGTAGGGCGCAGCCCCTGCATCCCGTTTAGCGTGGTGGACCGGCGGGGGCGCTGGCGTCCCCGCCGGTCCGTGGCTTCAGGTGCGGCCCACCTGGGCCTTCCTCTTCACATGGTCGGTCGGGCGTGCGGCCCGCCATTCCTTTTCGCGCAGGTCGGCAGCCCCTTGTTCATTGGTGTGGGACTGCCTGGCGGCCGGGTGCTGCATCGGACCCGGCCTCGTCCGCGCCTGCCGCCACTCGCTTTCGGCCAGACGGGGAGAGGTGTTGTTCGGCATCGGCATGATCGCCTCCTTCTTGTGAAAAGCGGGTTTCCGCTGGTTCCACTCTCGGCAAATCAACAATCCCCTGCTACCCATGTTCCCGGTAATCGCCCGGCAGGGGAGGGACGGCGGTGGAAGGAAACGATATTGCAGGCCATGCGGCCCACGGCTTTTCCATGGTGGAAGAGACGTTGATGTTTCTGTCCGTCGCCGTCACCTGCATCCTACTCCTTCATCGTCTGCGAATCAGCCCTGTTCTGGGCTATCTGGCCGGCGGTCTGATCCTGGGGCCCTCGGGCTTCGGTGTGGTGACGCTGGAAGAGGATGTACGCGCCGTTGCGGAACTGGGCGTGGTCTTCCTGCTTTTCCTGATCGGTCTGGAACTGTCGGGCGAGCGTTTGCGAGCCCTGCGCCGCTGGGTGTTCGGGCTCGGCCTGGCGCAGTTCCTGGTGACGGGGGCGCTGCTAGGTGTGATCGGCATTTTCCTGGGTTTGGAGGCGCCGGTAGCGGTTCTGCTGGGCGGGGGGCTTGCCCTGTCTTCCACAGCCGTCGTGGTGCAGTTGTTGATCGAACGCGGTCAGGTGGCCTCGCCCACGGGCCGCGTCACCTTCGCAGTCCTGCTTTTGCAGGATCTGGCCGTCGTCCCGCTGCTGCTGCTGGCGACCACCCTGTCGGGACCGCCGGGACAGTCGGTGCCTCTGGCGCTGGCCATTGCCGTGGGCAAAGCGGTGCTAGCTGTGGCGCTGATCCTGCTGCTGGGCCGCTTCACGCTGGGGCCATTGCTGCGGGCGGTTGCGGCAACGCGTAGCACGGAACTGTTCACCGCCACCGCCCTGCTGATCGTGCTAGGGACCGGTTGGGCCACGGGCCTTGGTGGATTGTCGGCGGCGCTGGGTGCCTTCCTGGCCGGGCTGGTCCTGGCCGGGACCGAATTCCGGCATCAGGCCGAATCAGATATGCAGCCATTCAAAGGACTGTTGCTGGGTCTGTTCTTTTTGTCGGTTGGTCTGGGGATCGATGTTGCCGCCATTGCGGATCGCGCGCACTGGATTGTCATCGGCGTCCTGGGACTGATCACGTTGAAAGCACTGACGGCGGGCCTGCTGGCCCGCGCCTTTGGGGCGCCCCGCGACGTCGCCATCCGCTCCGGTCTGCTGCTGGGTGAGGCGGGGGAGTTCGCCTTCGTCATCATCACAACCGCCGTGGCCGGGCGGTTGATCGATAATGGCTGGGGGCAGACCCTGGCAGCCACGGTTGGTCTGTCCATCGCAGTCACGCCGTTCCTGCCGGCTCTGGCGGATCGGCTGGTGGCCCGCTTTGCTCCGCCCTCGGCGCCTTCTGCCGTTCCGGGTGGGGGCGAGGAGGAGCCACATAACCATGTCATCATCTGTGGATTTGGCCGGGTGGGCCAGACCGTGGCCGCCCTGATGGCCCGGCAGCAGGTACCCTTCGTCGGTATCGACATGAATGCCGATCTGGTCCGCCAACATGCGGTGAAGGGATTGCATATCCTTTATGGTGACAGTGCGCGCCACGAAACCTTGAAGCGGTTGGGCGCCGACCATGCCGTCGCCGCGATCATCACCCTGGATGATCCGCAGGCCGCCGCCCGCACCGTTGCCGCCTTCCGGGACCACTGGCCCGATCTTCGCCTGTTCGCCCGCGCCCGCGACCGAGCACACGCCGCCGCTCTTTTGGCCTTGGGTGTGGAGGCCGTAGTGCCCGAAACCTTTGAAAGCAGCCTAGTCCTGGCACGCGGCGCGCTCGAATCACTGGGTGTGCCGTCTGCCGCCGTCGATGAGCTTGTGATGCTCTACCGCGAAACCGATCATGGTATGACCAGGGCCAGTGATGGCCAGACCTGAGCGGGTTTCCGGCACTATCCTTCCGCGCGACAAAAAAAGATTAACGCTCTTGGCGGATAGTGCGATGGTTCGCCCGGACGCACGGCACCCGAAAGGGGTAGCTGGGTTCGGCCATACATTGACGGGAGCGGGATCGTGAGCCGGTCCATCGAAGGCGTATCGAACTGGATGCATATGTTCCGCTGGATCGTGAAGCTGATCCGCGATGAATATGGCGTCGATGAAAAGATACTGACTCGCACCGCCATGCTGGAGACCGATTGCGGCCTCGCCATCGAGCAGGTGGAAGAGGTGCTGGAAATCATTGCCGAAAGCTTCGAAGTGCGCTTTCCGTCCGGCACGCTGGATGAAGTGCTGAAGCTGGAAGAATTGTGCATGCTGGCGGCCTGGCTGCGCGGCCTGTTCAAGAAGCCGGAATTCATCTCTGCGGATTTTGAAGGCCGCTGCCGCGCTTCCAACCCGCTTGCCGGGGCCTGATCCCCGGTCCATATCAGATGCCCTGATTTAACATTCGGGCGTATGCCGATATGACCATCCATCTTCTGCGCCTGGCCGTGGGCGCCGAAAGCCTTCAATCGATGCGTGACTGGCGCCGCGATCACCAGATCACCTGGCAAGGGCGGGCTGTCGTTCCCACGTATACAAAGCGGGCACCGACGCGGGTGGCGGAGCTGCTGGATGGTGGCTGTATCTATTGGGTGGTGAAAGGCTTTGTGCAGTGCCGTCAGCGTTTTGTCGGCTTTGACATGATCCGCGACGTCGACGGCACCGAATATTGCCGCATGTTGATGAATCCGGAACTGACCGAAACCGTCTCCATGCCCAAGCGCCCGTTCCAGGGCTGGCGCTATCTGAAGCCGGAGGAAGCGCCGGC